>NZ_JBXAOA010000029.1:0-64808 GCF_058802325.1 Pseudomonas sp. GW822-FHT02E03
CTGCGTCAACAGTCAGAATCGAGCCTTGTCCCTCCTCCTCCCTTCAAGTCCTACCATACAAGCGAGCCTGCTCGCGATGGCGGTAGAGCATTAACCAAATTCTTCCGATCCGCACTTTCCAATCGCCCACAAAAAAGGCCGTTTTTATATAAAAACGGCCTTTGCGAAGTAGTTAAAGACCGGCGAAAAACACTTAAGTTCCGCCCAAAAAACAGTAACTTATAGAATTGTGCTCAAGTCGTGTTACTCGTCGGATTTCTATTGTCACAACCAGGACACAGCCTCAGGATCGCGCCGTCATCCCCTTGAGGTTCCTCTATGAAGTTCTCCTCGATTCTCTTGTTGTCCCTTGGCCTGGTCAGTGGCTTCGCTTCTGCTGGCGGCACCACCGAAGCAGGTGTGGGCGGCGCATTGGGCGGGGTTCTTGGCTCGGTCGTCGGTCAATCGCTAGGCGGCAGTACAGGTTCAACCATTGGCGCGGCCTTGGGCGGCGCGGGTGGTAGCGCAGTCGGCGCAGACAAACGCAGCCGTGGCGAAGCCGCCATTGGCGGTGCGCTGGGCGCAGCAGGCGGTAACGTGGTCGGCCGCAGCATGGGCGGCACCACCGGCAGCCTGATCGGTTCCGCAGCAGGCGGCGGCGCCGGTGGCGCGCTGGGTAACTACATGGGCAACAAGAGCGATGATGACGATGATCGTCGCTATCGTCGTGGTTATGATGATGACGATCGTGGTTACTACCGTCGCGGCCATCCAGGTCGTGGTCATGCCTATGGCCATCGCAAGCATAAACATCGCTATCGCGACTGAGGCTTGAATTGCCTCGTTTACCGGTAGATCAAAAAATCGCAGCCCTCGGGCTGCGATTTTTTTTGCCTCTCAGATCGCCAGTCGCTCCAACGCCCCGCGCAATCCGGCAGGAATCGCCACCGGTTGATTCGTGGTCCGATCCACAAACACATGCACGAAGCGCCCCGCCGCACAGGCATCATCTTCACCTGCCTTGAACACCGCCAATTCGTACTGCACCGAGCTGTTGCCCAACTTGTCGACCCGCAGGCCGATTTCGATCCGGTCCGGGAAAGCGATAGAGGCAAAGTAGTCGCAGGCCGAACTCACCACAAACCCCACCACCTCACCGTCATGGATATCCAGGCCACCGACTTCGATCAGGTAGGTGTTTACCGCCGTGTCGAAGAAGCTGTAGTAGGTGACGTTGTTGACGTGACCGTAGGTGTCATTGTCGTGCCAGCGTGTGGTGATGGGCTGGAAGTGCGGGTAGTCGGTGCGTTGGGGCATCGGGTTGGACATCAGTGTTGGTTCCTGGAGTTGAACAGCGAGTCTAAAACGAAAACCGCGTTATCGTTCTTCGCGAGCAAGCCCGCTCCCACATTGGATCTCAGTCGTGCGCAAAATCTGTGTTCGCTGGAGATCGAATTGTGGGAGCGGGCTTGCTCGCGAAGGGTCCTTCACAGACGCCACATAAAATCACACGTCAGCGAACCCTCGCCCCTCTGCCACCAGTTCACCAATCAACCGCGCCGGCGCCCAGTGATCGCCCTGCTTGGTCTCAAGCTGCAACAACCGCAGATGAATATCTTCCAACCCTTGCTGATCCGCCCAGGCCATCGGCCCGCCCTTGTCCGCCGGGAAGCCATAACCGTTGAGATAGACCAGGTCGATGTCATGCGCCGATGCCGCGATACCTTCCTGAAGAATCTTCGCCCCTTCGTTGACCAGCGCCAGCAAACAACGCTCCAGAACCTCTTCAGGGCCGATCTCACGACGCTGGAACCCCAACCCTTCGCTGACTTCCAGTACCAGCGCATCGACTTCCAGATCGTGCTCAGCCTGACGACTGCCCGGTTCGTAGTGGTAATACCCATCGCCACTCTTCTGACCAAAACGCCCCAGCTCGCACAAGCGGTTGTCCACTTGAACCTCCGGCGCATCCTGGCCTTTGCCAGCCAACTCCCGAGCGCGCCACTCCAGGTCGATGCCAACCACGTCGTACATGCGGAACGGCCCCATGGCGAAACCAAAACCTTGCAGCGCCGCATCTACCTGATAAGGCAAAGCGCCCTCCAGCAGCATCTTGCGCGCTTCGAGCACGTAGGGATGCAGCATGCGGTTGCCGATGAAGCCATGACAGTTGCCCGACACCACGCTGACCTTGCCCATGCGCTTGCCCAGCTCTAGCGCCGCATCAAGCACCGCCGGCTCCGTCTGGGCGCCGCGCACAATCTCCAGCAATTTCATGATGTGCGCCGGGCTGAAGAAATGCAGGCCCAGGACCTGTTGCGGACGGCGAGTGGCAGCCGCAATCGCGTCGATGTCCAGTGCCGAGGTATTGCTGGCCAGAATCGCTTCAGGTTTGAGCAGGCCGTCGAGTTCGCGGAAGATCTTCTGCTTCAACTCGAGGTTTTCGTAAACCGCTTCGATGACCAGATCGACATCGCGGATCGCCGCGTAATCGGCAGCCGCCGTCACCCGTGCAATGCGCGCATCCGCCTCGGCCTGAACGATCCGTCCCTGACGCACGTTGTGGGCGTAAGTCTCAGCCACGCTGGTCAGTGCCTGCTCAAGCATCTGCGGATTGTTATCGACCCATTGCACCGGCACCCCGGCGTTGGCCAGGCACATGACAATGCCACGGCCCATGGTGCCGGCGCCGATCACGGCGGCGCGCTGAATATCGAACGGTGTCTGGCTCATGGTTGTTCTCTTGTTAGCGATCCAAAGACAGTCCTCACCATAGTCAGGCGCCGGGCTTTTTTGAAATTTATTCCTGTGATGAGCGACATTCAGGGGATGGATAAGCTTTCAAAAACACCGATATTCCTGTGGGAGCGGGCTTGCTCGCGAAAGCGGTGTGTCAGGCAACATCAATGTTGAATCTGATGGCCCCTTCGCGAGCAAGCCCGCTCCCACATTGACGGTGCTTCAGCTTGGCAGGTGCGACTGGGACCAGTCGCGCACGTCGCGATACGGATAATCCTCCAACGCCGCAAACCCCGGAATCGAGCGCGCCTTGAGCTTGGTAAACAGCGGCACGCTGATCCCACACAGAAACCGTGTGACGCGCTCTGCCGATGGAGCACTCCCCGTGTGCTGCTCGTGCTTGTGGATAAAATCACCACATAGCGTCTCGAAATTTTTATCCACAAGCGCTGGCAATTCTGGCGGTGCCGGCAACCGCGCCACGTGACCGTGACACACGGAACAATGCCCGCACTGCTTCGGTGCGTTTTCGTCGCCGAAGTATTCCGCCAGGCGATAGCCCAGGCAGTGGTCAGTCGCGAACAGATCGAGCATGGCGTGAATCCGAGCGATCTCGGTGCGCTCGTGTTGGGTGAAGTAGGCGTGCAATTCAGCGCTCAGGGTTTGGGAATCAAAGTCCGCTTGCAGCAGGCTGTAGACCTCGGTCATCTGCTTGCTTTCAACCTCGACCCAGCCCTTTTCCTGGAAATAATCCAGCGCCTTGACCACCCGACTGCGCTCGGCGGAATACTGCTCATACAGCGCATCGAAATTCACCGTGGCCCAAGTCCGTGCGCGACTGGAGGTCTGGATGATTGCCGAGACGAAGTCCTTTCGCTCACCTTCAAATCGGGCAAGCAATGCTTCGGGTTCCTGCAAATACTTGAAGCGGTACTCGGCGTAATAGGCATAACGCGGGGCGATCATCGCGCGCAGTTCCAGCTGCACCAGCAAAGTCTTGAGCGGTAACTGGCGAATGTTGCTCTGATCGGCCAAAGGCCCCAGCAGAAACTCCCATTGCCCCTCGGGCGCAGTGGCTTGCAACTCGTCGAGCACGCAACGAATGCCGTCCCGTTCCGGCGTGTCGCCGTAGACGAAGTTTTCCAGCACGTTGAGGCTGTCGCGGTTGGCCAGCACCAGGCAATCGGATGGCTGCCCGTCACGCCCGGCGCGACCGATTTCCTGGCTGTAGTTTTCGATGGATTTAGGCAGGTCGAAATGCACCACATTGCGGATATCGCTTTTATCGATGCCCATGCCGAAGGCAATGGTGGCGACGATGCAGTTGGATTGCCCGCCCATGAACCGCCGCTGGATTGCTTCGCGCTGTTCGTGCGGCAAACCGGCGTGATAGGCCTCCGCCTGAATGCCGCTGCGGGTCAGATGCTCGGCAATGTGCTCAGCGGTTTTCTGCAGGGTGACGTAGACGATACTCGGCTGGCCGGGACGCTGGCTCATCCACTCGACAAGGCGTCGTCGCTTGTCCTGGCCGCGTACCGGTTCCACCAACAGATTGAGGTTGGGCCGGTAGAAGCCAGTGGTCACCACATCCTCGGGGGCGATGGCGAATTTAGCCTGCATGTCGGCGATCACCTTGGGTGTCGCGGTGGCGGTCAGCAGCAGCGCCTGAGGAATGTTGAACTGGCGTTGGTAGTCCGGCAGCTTGAGGTAATCAGGGCGGAAGTTGTGACCCCATTCAGAGATACAGTGAGCCTCGTCCACCACCAGCAGCGAGATCGGCACCTGCTGCAAAAAATGGCGGAAGCGCTCGTTCTTCAGGCGCTCCACGGAAATCATCAGAATCTTCAGCTCGCCGGACTTTGCCCGGGCCATCACATCGCTGGCGTCATCGCGGCTCTGGGCCGAATCGATACTGCCCGCCGCAATGCCGTGGCGCTGCAAGAACGCTAACTGATCCTGCATCAACGCCAGCAAAGGCGAGACCACCAGCGTCAGGTGCGGCAGCAACAAGGCCGGCAGTTGATAGCAAAGGGACTTGCCCGAACCGGTCGGGAAAATCGCCGCCGCCGAGCGCCCGGCCAACACAGCACTGACCGCCGCCTCCTGGCCGGGTCGAAACTGTGGGTAACCGAAAACCTGTTCCAGGGTGTTGTGCATAAGCTGTCACTCCGTTGACCGCTGCGAAGCCCAAAGCCTAGCTGGCGAACGCAGCGGGTCGAGAAAAGGTCGGGGGTAAAAACGATACTGGATGATACAGCGTCACCCCATTGATTCCTTCGCCACGGATTGAAACAAACGAGGCACTTTGCCCCCTGACATCAGCCCCTGTCAGCCGGTAAGGTTCACCCCGAGAAAAACCATCATCCGCGAAGTTTTCATCAAGGCAGGACGCCCGCACGCGGATTCTTATGAAGGAACAACCATGCCATACACTCAGTTTTTACCCATTGTCCTTGTCTTTGCATCTCTGCTGCTGAGCGGGTGCATGAAGCTCCCTGACGAACCTCCGCTCCTCGCTACGCCCACAACTCTGGGCGGCGCCTCACAGACTTAGTCATCGATTGACTGACGTCGGGTGGCTACGGCACCAACACCGCCACCCGCAACTGCTCATCCAGCGCCTGCTCATGAAACACCCGGCTCTTGCTCGCCCAAACTGCATAAGCCGGGCTGATTTCGCCCGTGAACGCCGCCGCCAACTGACGCAAATCAGCGACGTTGCGCACACGTGGGCAGAAGAGTTCGCCGTCGCAGTCCTGACTGGCATTGTGGTAGGTGACCAGCAACCGATCCCACAACCCCTCACGCACTTGCCTGACCGATTTGAGCTTCACAGCCTGCACACCCAGTCGCTGTTTCAGACCCTGTTCATCCAGTGCTTCGCTGGCCAGCAGCGCCTTGCCTACCATCAACACCTCGGCGCGGGATGCAGTGTCGACATCTGCCTGAGTGGTCAGGGCATCGGGCCAACCGGTGTGTTCGAGAGCCAGCGAATGACCCGCATCGGTAGCGCCCGCCATCCGCCAAACACCGGCCCATAACAACAAAATCGAGGCCATACGTAGCCATTGCATACCTAATTCCCTTTAAGAGTCGACTCAGACGTTTCGAAACGTCCTACAAAATCTGGCGCGCACCCTACGGAGGTTCAGTGCGCCACGCCTGACAATCCCGTAGGAATATCGACCTCTGGGGGGAAAAGCTTAAAAAATAGTCGGAACGTGCGTAGGCAAAGGTCGATAGCGCCGGTAAACCCCCTACAAAACCCGTCCATTTACGTCTTATTGCGACGCCTCGCCGCCGCCCTCTATAGTTTCCGACGCGGCTGAAAACACTGTGTCGGCCCGCCGGCGTGCCTGCCAGACTTCCCACAGGACTGATCTCGATGAACACGTTCAACTCTCTAACCGACCGTTATCGCCCACTCAAAACCAACTACAGCGATACCCCTGTGTTGGTCATCGACACCGAAGCCAATCCGCACGAGATTCTCGATGCCGCCCAGCAACGCATCCGCGCCGCCAGCGATCTGCTCGAAACACTCTATTGCCTGTGCTTCAAACAGGCTGACGTGAAAGACATTCCCAATATCGTCAACGCGCTTTACTTGCTGACCCAGGATGGCTGCCAACTTCTTGAAACCGCCAAACAACTCATCAAGTGAAACTTTCAAACAACAATAACTAACACCTTGCACAAAAACAGCAACAACTAATCACTTCACTATTCAAACAGCACAAACTAGCGTGTCAGCTCTTATATCAAGCAAGGGCAACACAAATGACTGTATTAACTATTTTCTTCTGCGGTACCGGCTCAACTAAATTCGACACCACTAATGCAAATTACTGGGACGGCGAACTGGTATCGACACTTGCCTCCCACCATCTTGGTCGAGAGTTCGCCGAATGGATCGTGGTCGATGGTCCCGGCAGCGGTAATCTGCAAGCCGACGATCTCTTTACCAAATCCGAGGAGTACGGTCTCAGCGGCACACTGTTCGGCAAAGGCTGGGAGCAAAACGTCCAACACGCGATCAACATCATCAAAGGGCAGTGTGACTGGCAGCGCGAGCAACTGACCGAAGAAGAATACAACCGCCTCAAAGCGGCCGGCATTCCCATCGAAGACGTAAAAGTTGAAGGCTCGTGGTTCTGGCGCAAATATAACTATGGCGATCGCAGCGTGACCCAGCAGGCGTTGCAAGAACAGATCATTAAAACCTTCCGCAAGGACGGCGTTATTCCCACCCAAGTAAACCTGGTGGGCTGGAGTCGCGGCGGCATTAGTTGCCACATGCTGGCCAACGCCATGCTCAAGGACACCGCACTTAAAAACATTCCGGTAAATATCTTTGCGATTGATCCGGTGCCTGGCATTGGCAACTTCCAGGACGACAAAGTCAAACTCGGTGCCAACGTCAAAGAATACGTAGGTTTCTATGCCCGGGACGAACGCTCGAAAGGCTTCTGCTGCGTCATCCCGCAAACTGCCACCGGCACCAAAACCCACATTTACCCCATACCCGGCCGTCACGCCACCGTGGCAGGCAACGCCTCCCCCGACGGCGTCAGCGGCCCGAAAACCCTGGCCGAGCCAGGCCGGTTCGTCCGCCATTTTGCCGAAGTCCGCCTTCAGCGTTGGGGCGTGCAACTGGACAAGTCATTGAACCTGACCCAGGCCGATCTGCAGAACCTTGGCAAAGCCATGGTCGACGCCGAAGCGAAGTACCGGCTGATGCACAATTACTCCTACACCTACTTCACCGAACTGGATCAAGGCGAACGCTACGTTTCGCTGGGCAGCAAAGGGGTCAACTTCTCTGCGGTGAAAGGCACGGTCTATACACCGGCGACTGGGCTGACGACCAGCGTGCTGGATGTTGCGGCGTATCAGCATATTTGTTGATCGGGTGTGCGGCGCAGGGTGAAAGCACTTCTGTGGTGGGCGCGGGAGTTCAAAAAACTGATGTAGAGGTGAAGTTGAATGACGGATGAAACGCGCGACAATGACTCTGAGGCGCAAATCGACAATGCGGCATACGAGGCATGGTTCATTCAGCAGGCACAGGCCAGCATCGATGATCCTCGACCGAGTATTCCGGATGATGAAGCCAGGCGTCTGATGGCAAAAAAACGCGACTTGTTGAAGCGGTCGGCAGATCGGTAGTAACGGCCTATCAAAGCTTCATCCCGTTCCTACAACAGAAGGCTCCTTGTCGACTATCGCGGCCCTGTAGCTCAAATCTATAGTCGTGACTGTCGCTGCCAAATCAGCGGCTCGGGCTTGGTCACCCGATGGAATACATAAACGCGTCCGTTGTATGCTGCCGGCACCTCAGTGTCTGCACGCTATATGGTGGCTGTGTTTGGGACGCCTTAAGGCGTGCCGGTCTTATGTATTCCTCCGGTTGACCAACCCGAACACAGTCCGCCTCCATCGCTTGGTCACGATGGCGGTGCTTTCATCTGATGCATTGGGAATACATAAAATGAATACATGGAATCCGCTCACAAACGATCGTTATCTACCGCTGCAAACCAACCTCACCGATACCCCGCCCCTGATCATCGACACAGAGGCCAATCCCCAAGACATCCTTGAAGCCGCTCTCCAGCGAATCCGAGCCTCTAGTGATCTCCTCAAAACCCTGCACTGCGTTTGCTTCAAACACGGCGACATCGAAGACATTCCCCACATCACCCACGCGCTTTACCTGCTGACGCAGGACGGCTGCGACCTGCTCAAGGTTGCCCAGCAACGCATGCTGAACTGGAAAGCACCAAGCTGATACCGGGTGAAGATCGTTCCCACGCTCCCGCGTGGGAATGCCTCCACGGACGCTCCGCGTTCGGCTCTTGGAACGCAGAGCGTCACCCATGGCGATGATCGAACACTCGCAACCCGAGACAACCGCGATGAGCGAATTAACGTTCAGACAAAAATCAGCTCACTACGAAAAAATGCGCCGCTCAAACTACTTGGCCAGCTTGCGGCTCGCAGGCTTCGACACGTCACCGACAGACCTCGAAAAACCGCTGCCTACTCGAGAAGAAGCGCTTGCCAAATACCGACAAGACAAAATCCAACGTCAGCCCTGACAGGGAGTTCCCACTTTTTCATGCGCTACAAGACAAAAAAAACAGGTAGTCAGGGCTATCGAATTTCTTCCCGGTGAGCATCGACTTCGTGGACTACGACGCCTATCGCTACTTTCAGCCGGAAGGGTTTGATGTGTTTCTCAAGCGTCGGGCCAAGGGTCGTGGCGACAAAGTCCCGCTGACTATCGGAATGCTCTACAACGCGATCAAGGTGCAACGGTGGGACACTGAGAAGTTGGAAGGCATCTGTTCGAACGCGTAAGTGGCATTATTCTGGCTGTTTAACGCTTTTTCAGCTGGAATAATGGCAGTTGTATTTCTGATGGTCCGAATCGCGCCCACAAAAAAGCCGCCCTCAAAGGGCGGCTTTCTCTTACCTCAAACCACTACCGATACTTACAACTTCGGCCCAGCAGCCTTGATCGCGTCGCTCACGTCGAACTTCTTGAAGTTCTCAACAAACAACCCAGCCAACGCTTTAGCAGCTTCATCGTAAGCAGCCTTGTCAGCCCAGGTGTTACGTGGGTTCAACAGGCCAGTCTCAACGCCCGGTACGGCCAGTGGCACGTCCAGGTTGATAGTGTCGAGGTGTTCGGTTTCAGCACCGATCAACGCGCCGCTCTGGATCGCTGCAATCACGCCACGGGTGGTCGGGATGTTGAAGCGTTTGCCGACGCCGTAGCCGCCGCCGGTCCAGCCGGTGTTGACCAGGTAGACCTTGGAGCCGAAGCCGCGGATGCGTTTGATCAGCAGTTCTGCGTATTCGCCGGCCGGGCGCGGGAAGAATGGTGCGCCGAAGCAGGTGGAGAAGGTCGACTTGATGCCGCTGCCGGAACCCATTTCGGTCGAGCCCACCAGAGCGGTGTAGCCGGACAGGAAGTGGTAGGCCGCTTGTTCTTCGCTGAGGATCGACACTGGCGGCAGAACGCCGGTCAGGTCGCAGGTCAGGAAGATCACAGCGTTTGGCTCGCCACCGAGGTTCTTCTCGGAACGCTTCTCGACGTGCTCCAGTGGGTAGGCTGCGCGGCTGTTCTGGGTCAGGCTGCCGTCGGCGTAGTCAGCCTTCTTGGCGTCGTCCAGCACAACGTTTTCCAGGACTGCACCGTGCTTGATGGCTTTCCAGATGACGGGCTCGTTCTTCTCGGACAGGTCGATGCACTTGGCATAGCAACCGCCTTCGATGTTGAACACCACTCCCTCGCCCCAGCCGTGCTCGTCGTCACCGATCAGGTAACGGCTTTCATCGGCGGACAGGGTGGTCTTGCCGGTGCCCGACAGACCGAAGAACAGGGTCACGTCGCCCGCTTCACCGATGTTGGCAGCGCAGTGCATTGGCAGCACGTCGGCGGCCGGCAGCAGGAAGTTCTGCACCGAGAACATGGCTTTCTTCATTTCACCGGCGTAGCGCATGCCGGCGATCAGCACTTTCTTCTGGGCGAAGTTGAGGATCACGCAGCCATCGGAGTTGGTGCCGTCACGCTCTGGCACGCATTCGAAGTTGGCGACGTTGAGAACTTGCCACTCTTCACGACCAGCCGGGTTGTACTGGGCCGGGTTGATGAACAGGCAACGACCGAACAGGTTCTGCCAGGCAGTCTGGGTGGTCATCTTCACGGCCAGGTAGTGCTCTTCGGCAGCACCTACGTGCACGTGGGAAACGAAATGCTCTTGCGCGTTGTTGAAGGCCTCGACGCGAGCCCACAGGGCATCGAACTTGTCGGCCGGGAACTTGCGGTTGATCGGGCCCCAGGCGATGGCGTCCTGGGTGGTCGGCTCTTCAACGATGAAACGATCGACTGGCGAACGGCCGGTACGGTGACCGGTGCGAACAACCAGCGCGCCGGTATCGGCAAGCTCGCCTTCACCGCGCTTCAGGGCTTCTTTAACCAGATCATCAACACTCAGATCGGTGTACACGGCGTTATTGGCTTGCGTCATGAGGTTCCCCGTCGGCCAGTGGCCGAGTGCTCCAAACGTTTTGTAGTAGAAAGTCGTGCACTACTACCGCGAAAAAAGTGGGCCGGATTATGCCAGAAAAGCCCAAAAAGTGTAGGGCCCTCCCGTCAGAACGGCGTTATTCCGGCGTTAAGCAGTGAATTTACCTGCACTGAAACGTTTTAGTGACGGGTATCTGACGGCGTATCGACCCCTGCACCCGCAAACAATTGGGTGATATCGGCTGCGTCGAACAGGTAACGTTCGTTGCAAAACTGACAATCGATCTCGATGCGGCCGCCATGTTCGACGACCAGCTTCTGAGCATCTTCCAGACCCAAACTGACCAGCGCATTGCCCGAGCGTTCCCGGGAGCAACTGCAATGGAAGCGTAGTTTCTGCACATCGAACAGGCGCACCTGTTCTTCATGATAGAGGCGATGGAGCACGGTTTCGTTGTCCAGGCTCAGCAATTCATCGGCGGTCAGCGTGCCGCCCAGCGTGGTGATGTGTTGCCAGCTGGCGGCGCGTTCCTCTTCGTCTTTCAGCCGGTCGGCAGGCAATTGCTGCAGCAACAGGCCACGGGCACGACGGCCATCGGCGTAGAGCCAGAAGCGGGTATTGGTTTGTTGGGACATGACGAAGTAGTTGGTGAAGCAATCGGCCAGGGTTTCACCGTCGAGATCGACGATGCCCTGATAGCGCTGGCCCTGAGTCGGGTCGACGGTCAGCGCCAAGACACCATTGGGCATCAGGTCGGCGAGGGTCGCATCCGGGGCAATCTGGTCGGCTTCGTAACGAGCCAGGCCACGAATTTCGCGCTCGCTGGAGCACTCGATCATCAGCAACGGCACCGGGCCTTCGGAACGGGCCTGCAGAATCAGCAAGCCATCGAACTTCAAGGTGCCAACCAGCAACGCTGCCGCCGCCATCAGCTCGCCCAGCAATTGCGCGACCGGCTCCGGATAGGCGTGTTTGGCGAGGACTTCGGCATAGCTACGCTCCAACCCAACCAGCTCGCCGCGGGTGTCGCTGTCATCGAAGATGAAGCGTTGGGTGTAGTCGTTATCCGATAGATTGGTCATAGGTCTGGGTATCTGAAAGGGTGACAAAAAAGAAAAATCGCGTCATTTCCGCATTTTGGGGCGGGAAAAGTTCAGCCGTAAGGGCATTTTATGAACAATCCGGGGTTGTTCCAAGCAAGGTCAAACCTCGGTTTTCGACGAACGGTATTTTCATTTTGCCGCTGTCGAGTACACCCATATGGCTGCACAGGTGCGCGATTGCAAGTCTGTGCCCGACGGCGATCACTACTCGTCGTTGCTGTTACCGCGAAACTTGAACAGATCCCGGCGCTGCTTCTTGCTCGGTTTGCCATCGGTGCTCACGCCCAACGCCCCGGCCTTGCGCATGGCCGCAGCCGCTTCACGTTTGGCGATGCTGGCTTCGGTTTCGGCATACAGCGCCTGAGCCTCCGGCGCGCCACGACGCACGATCGACAGCGCCTGGACCACCACCGTGCGCTCCTCGAAGCCGGTGCGAATCTGAAACTCATCGCCGACCCTCGGCTCCTTGCCTGGCTTGCAGCGCTCACCCCGGCAATGCACCTTGCCACTCTCAATCGCGGCCTTGGCCAAGGCACGTGTTTTATAAAAACGCGCGGCCCACAACCATTTATCGAGACGGACCTTGTCGTCCTCTTCGCTTTTTTGTGCCATTGGATGACCTCATTCTGAAATATCGATGAACTGTACTACCGTTTCTGTCGTGCCATGAATCACCACCTTGTGGATTAGAATGCAGGCATTCCCCCGCACATTGAGGGATGGAAATTCGGGCAGTAGATATCTGTCGCCTTTTACCCATTATTCTGCGTGAATACCGCGAATTCGGCCGCACGCGGTCTGAGCGGTTTTTGCCGGTTGAGCACTTTTGAAGACATTTGACCATTTGACCGTTATCGGTCTGCGCGAGTGGGTGGCGCTCCCGGATTTGGGAGTCGCTGGCCTTCGGGCAAAAATCGACACCGGCGCCAGCACCTCCAGCCTGCATGCCACCGACATCGAGCCGTTCGAGCGCGACGGTGAACAGTGGGTGCGCTTCACTGCGCACCTGGGCACGGTGGTGCAACTGCGGCACCGGCGCTGCGAAGCCCCGCTGGTAACGAGGAAAACCATTAAAAGCTCCAACGGCCATGCGCAGATGCGCTATGTGGTCAGCACCACCCTGGCCCTCGGTGATCGGGTCTGGCGGGTCGAGTTCACCCTTGCCTGCCGCAAGTCCATGCGTTATCGCCTGTTACTCGGTTCAAAAGCCCTGATCGACGGCCAGTTGGTGGTCAATCCGGGCATCAAATATGTACAAGACAAGCCGGTGTTCCCGGTATCTACCTTCTCCACAGGTGTTGCATGAAGATCGCTGTGCTGTCGCGGAACCCGCGTCTGTATTCCACCCGTCGTCTGGTCGAAGCCGGTATAGAGCGTGGCCATGAAATGGTGGTGATCGACACCCTGCGCGCCTACATGAACATTGCCAGCCACAAGCCGCAGATCCACTACCGTGGCAAACCGCTGGAGGGTTTCGATGCAGTGATCCCGCGGATCGGTGCATCGGTGACGTTTTACGGCTGCGCGGTGCTGCGCCAATTCGAAATGATGGGGGTGTTTCCGCTCAACGAATCGGTAGCCATTGCCCGTTCGCGAGACAAACTGCGGTCGCTGCAATTGCTGTCGCGCCGGGGGATCGGTTTGCCAGTCACCGGTTTTGCCCACTCTCCGGATGACATTCCCGACTTGATCGAGATGGTCAACGGGGCGCCGCTGGTGATTAAGGTGCTGGAAGGCACTCAGGGCATCGGTGTGGTGCTGTGTGAAACGGCCACGGCGGCGGAATCGGTGATTGAGGCCTTTATGGGCCTGAAGCAAAACATCATGGTTCAGGAATACATCAAGGAAGCCGGCGGAGCGGACATTCGTTGTTTCGTGGTTGGCGACAAGGTGATCGCGGCGATGAAGCGCCAGGCCAAGCCGGGGGAGTTTCGCTCCAACCTGCATCGCGGTGGCAGTGCGAGCCTGATCAAGATCACACCGGAAGAAAGAATGACTGCGTTGCGAGCGGCGAAGGTCATGGGGTTGGCGGTGGCGGGGGTGGATATCCTGCGCTCCAATCATGGCCCGCTGGTGATGGAAGTGAACTCGTCACCGGGGCTTGAAGGGATTGAAACCACCACCGGGAAGAATGTGGCGGGGATTATCATTGAGCATCTGGAGAAGAATGGCGGGCCGAATATGACGCGGACCAAAGGTAAAGGCTGAAGCTGACTCGGTGATCGTTCCCACGCTCTGCGTGGGAATGCAGCCCGGGACGCTCCGCGTCCCCTCCAGAGTCGAACGCGGAGCGTCCGAAGAGGCATTCCCACGCAGAGTGTGGGAACGATCGGATTAGACGGCATCCCGCGGCAACATCAACCCAAGCGGCAACCGCACCCGCGCTTCCAGCCCGCCACCGGAGCGGTTGCGCAGCTCGACATTCCCGCCATGCATCGAAGCGATCCGCTTCACGATCGCCAACCCCAGCCCGGTCCCCTTACCGCCCCGGGCCCGATCGCCACGGGTGAACGGGTTGAAGATCGCCTCCAGCTCCGACGGGTCGATTCCCGCGCCACGGTCCATGACGCTCAATACCACATACGGCGCACTGGAATCCCCGGACACATAAGCCGCCACTTCGACGCCGCTGCCGGCGTGATGCAAGGCATTGCCGATGAGGTTGTTCAGCAATCGTTTCATCGACACCCGCCGCAGCGGGAACGGCTGGATCGGTTCCAGGCGCAAGCGCACTCTCTCTTCGTTCTGGTTATATGGCGCGGCAACTTCGCGAACCAGATCGCTCAGGTCCACTTCTTCCACCGACTCATCACGTCCGTCACGAATGAAGGCCAGGAACTGATCCAGAATCGCGTCCATGTCTTCGATGTCGCGGATCATGTCGTCTGTCAGGTCACTGTGGGCCCCCATCAGTTCCAGGGACAGCCGCAAACGGGTCAGGGGCGTGCGCAGGTCGTGGGAGACCCCGGCCAGCATCAGTTCTCGCTCGCGACCGGCTTGTTCGACGTCTTCAGCCATTTGGTTGAAGGCGCGATAAACCTCGGTCATTTCGCTCGGTGTATCGCTGATCGGCAGGCGCACGCTGCGGCCCTGACCCAGTTGCCTCGCGGCATAGACCAGGCGTTTTAGCGGTTGATTGAGCTGGCTGACGAAAATCCACGCCGAGGCGGTGGACAGCAGGCCGATGGCGAGGAACCAGCCGAGCACATTCCAGATTTTCTGGCCGCGCAATGGGTGCGGATACAACGGCACTTTCAGCCAGCCATCGCCCAGGCTGGGTGCGCGCACCCACAGCGCCGGTGGTGAGTGCATGCGTAATCGCACTTCGGTGTCGGCGCCCAGTTCATCCTGCATCTGGCGCTGGTAGATCTCGCTGTAGGGCCAGTGTTGTTCGCCTTCCGGCACACCGGCCCCCACCACCCGAATCAGGGTCGCGGCATCGGCGATCTTGGTGCGGTTTTCTTCGTCGGCGGCCCAATAGGCACGCAGCGTCAGGGCGACGCCGTGGCTGTATTGGCGATCCACCAGCACATCTTCGTTCATCAACAGATAAACCAGGGTCAGCGCCTTGGAGAACAGGACGACGATCAGCACCAGCCACAGGGTGCGGGAGAAGAAGCTCTGGGGGAACCAAACAGGGGTTTTCATGAGTAACCGCTACACACTTGCAGGAGCGAGCATGCTCGCATATTGCGGATCACGGGTCTGCGGGAAAGGTCATCTGACCCCTTGCCCGCAAGACCCGCTCCTACAAATCACCAATCACTTCGTGGCGGCGCCATCCGGAACGAACACATAACCCACGCCCCAGACAGTCTGGATGTAGCGTGGTTTGGATGGATCGGGCTCGATCATCCGGCGCAGACGGGAGATCTGCACATCGATGGAACGCTCAAGGGCATCCCACTCGCGGCCACGGGCCAGGTTCATCAGCTTGTCGCGGGTCAGTGGCTGACGCGCGTTCATGACCAGCGCCTTGAGCACCGCAAACTCACCGGTGGTGAGCATGTGCACTTCGTCGCCGCGCTTGAGTTCGCGGGTGGCCAGGGACAGTTCGTAGTCACCGAAGGTCACGCTTTCGTCTTCGCTGCCTGGGGCGCCCGGCACGGGAGCCGCCTGACGACGCAGAACCGCTTTGACCCGAGCCATCAGCTCGTCCGGGTTGAACGGCTTGGCCAGGTAATCGTCGGCGCCCAGTTCCAGGCCCTTGATGCGGCTGAGCTCATCGCCCTTGGCGGTCAGCATGATGATCGGAATCTGATTGTTCGCTGTGCGCAGGCGGCGGCAAGCGGTCAGGCCGTCTTCGCCAGGCAGCATCAGGTCGAGGACGACCAGGTTGAACACTTCACGCGCCAGCAGGCGGTCCATTTGTTCCGTGTTCGGGACGGCGCGGGCACGGTAGCCCTTGCTGACGAAAAAACGCTCCAGCAGGCTGCTCAGCCCGGGATCGTCGTCAACAATAAGAATTTTTTCGCCTTCAGCAATGTTTGCAGTGCTGCTCATTGGATGCTCCTTTGATCTCGGCGCGCATTATGGCGTAGCTGCCGTTATACGCACCGTGTGCATTGTTAGCAGATTTTTCCTTCACCGCCAGAAAACCGGGCATTGTGCCTACAACCCGCGATGCCCCCGAAGGGACAGAACGCTGGTTATAATGCGCGGCCTTTTGTGTCAGGCAACGTCTGATCGTTACTGTAAGCAGCCGCTTTTTTTTTCATGGCGCTGGCAGTAATTGTTCGATTTCACGGGTCAACGGGAAGCCTGTTGGCTCAGGTAGCGGCGCACGCCAGGCCGCTCAACCAGACTCGCCGAGCCTTTATCTCTGCGCCTGCGAGCCTGCTTTCACAATTTGTCAGGTGGTTTTATGGACAGCATCAACAGCCGCATCGCCGAGGAACTCGGTGTACGCCCACAACAGGTCGAAGCGGCCGTCGCGCTACTCGATGAAGGGTCTACCGTTCCCTTCATCGCCCGCTACCGGAAAGAAGTGACCGGCAGCCTCGATGACATCCAGTTGCGTCATCTGGAAGAGCGTCTGCGCTACCTGCGAGAACTCGACGAACGGCGGATCAGCATCCTCGCCAGCATTCAAGAGCAGGGCAAACTGACCCCGCAACTCGAACGCGACATCAAACTCGCCGACACCAAGACCCGTCTCGAAGACTTGTACCTGCCGTACAAGCAGAAGCGCCGCACCAAGGGCCAGATCGCCCTGGAAGCCGGCCTCGGCGAGCTGGCCGACGGCCTGTTCAACGACCCGACCCTGAACCCTGAAGCCGAAGCCGCGCGTTTCATCGACGCCGAAAAAGGCGTGGCCGATGTGAAAGCCGCCCTTGAAGGCGCCAAGTACATCCTCATGGAGCGCTTCGCCGAAGACGCCGGCCTGCTGGACAAGCTGCGTAACTACCTCAAGCAGGAAGCCACCCTCAGTGCCCGCGTGATTGCTGGCAAGGAAGAGGAAGGTGCCAAGTTCCGCGACTATTTCGAACACGACGAACCGCTGAAAAGCATGCCATCGCACCGCGCGCTGGCGATTTTCCGTGGCCGCAACGAAGGCATTCTCAGTTCCGCGCTGAAAGTCGGCGATGAACTGCCGGGCACCATGCACCCGTGCGAAGGCATGATCGGCCAGCAATTCGGCATCCAGAACCAGAACCGTGCCGCCGACAAATGGCTGGGCGAAGTGGTGCGCTGGACCTGGAAGGTCAAGCTCTACACTCACCTGGAAACCGACCTGCTGGGCGAGTTGCGCGACGGCGCAGAAACCGAAGCAATCAATGTGTTCGCACACAACCTGCACGACTTGCTGCTGTCGGCCCCGGCCGGCCCGCGCGCCACCCTGGGCCTCGACCCGGGCCTGCGCACCGGCTGCAAGGTCGCCGTGGTCGATGCCACCGGCAAGCTGCTGGATCACGCCACGGTTTACCCGCACGTGCCGCACAACAAGTGGGACCAGACCCTCGCCGTGCTCGCCGCCCTGTGCGCCAAGCATTCGGTGGACCTGATCGCCATCGGCAACGGCACCGCCAGCCGTGAAACCGACAAGCTCGCCGCTGAGCTGATCAAAAAATACCCAGCCATGAAGATGACCAAAGTCATGGTCTCCGAGGCCGGTGCATCGGTGTACTCGGCGTCGGAACTGGCCTCCAAGGAATTCCCGGACCTCGACGTGTCGATCCGTGGCGCGGTGTCGATTGCCCGTCGCTTGCAGGATCCTCTGGCTGAGCTGGTGAAGATCGATCCGAAATCCATCGGCGTTGGCCAGTACCAGCACGACGTGTCGCAGCTGAAACTGGCGCGCGGCCTGGACGCGGTGGTCGAGGACTGCGTGAATGCCGTGGGCGTCGACGTCAACACCGCTTCCGTGGCACTGCTGGCGCGCATCTCCGGCCTCAACGCGACCCTGGCGCAGAACATCGTCAGCCACCGCGACGAGCACGGCGCCTTCAAAACCCGTGCGGCGTTGAAGAAAGTCGCGCGTCTGGGTGAAAAAACCTTTGAACAGGCCGCAGGCTTCCTGCGTGTAATGAACGGCGACAACCCGCTGGATTCGTCCGCGGTTCACCCGGAAGCCTATCCGCTGGTGCAGCGCATTGCCGCCGAAACCGATCGCGACATTCGTTCGCTGATCGGCGACGCGAGCTTCCTCAAACGTCTCGATCCGAAGAAGTACACCGACGAAACGTTCGGCTTGCCGACGGTCACCGACATCCTGCAAGAGCTGGAAAAACCCGGTCGCGACCCGCGTCCCGAGTTCAAGACCGCCGAGTTCCAGGAAGGCGTCGAAGACCTCAAGGACTTGCAACTGGGGATGATCCTCGAAGGCGTGGTCACCAACGTGACCAACTTCGGCGCCTTCGTCGACATCGGTGTGCATCAGGACGGTTTGGTACATATCTCCGCGCTGTCGGAGAAGTTCATCAAGGATCCGCGCGAAGCGGTGAAGGCCGGTGATGTGGTCAAGGTGAAGGTCATGGAAGTCGACATCCCGCGCAAACGCGTTGGCCTGTCGATGCGCATGAGCGACACCCCGGGCGAGAAAATCGACGGTGCCCGTGGTGCGCGTCCGGGTTCGGCACCACGCCAATCGCAGAACACCGCCCCGCGCAAGGAAACCACGGCAGCAGCCCCGGCCAACAACGCCATGGCCTCGCTGTTCGCCAACGCCAAACAGTTGAAAAAACGCTGATGGAGATCCCGGCCGGCTTGACCGAAAGCGCGTTTTTCAAGCTGCTGGGATGTCGCTTGCACAGCCTGGAAACCGGGGTGGCGCAAGTCGCCCTGGCGCTTGAGCCAGAACTGCGCAATCGCGGCGGCAAACTGCACGGCGGCGCTTTGTTCAGTCTGGTGGACATTGCCATGGGGCTGGCCTGTTCCAGCACCCACGGCTTTGACCAGCAGAGCGCGACCATCGAGTGCAAGATCAACTACATCCGCGCCGTCGCCGACGGTGAAGTGATGTGCACGGCACGGGTGATCCATCCGGGCCGCCGCACGCTGGTGGTCGAAGCCGACGTGATGCAAGGCGACAAACTGGTCGCAAAAGCACAAGGCACGTTCGCTGTCCTGTAGCTACCTAACCTCGATTTGAGTTAATTTCGACGCTACAAAACCTGTGGGAGCGGGCTTGCTCGCGAAGAGGGAGTGTCAGTCAACATAAATGTCGCCTGATACACCGCCTTCGCGAGCAAGCCCGCTCCCACAGTGGACTGTGGCGACCCAATCATTGGCTGACTGGCGCAGCCCAAAAACCAGGCGAAAACGCCAGTTTTAACTTCACCCTTGTAGACCGTCTTGCCCACCCCCATATTGGGGCGACTGACGCGTGAAGGAATCCAACTTGAGCGAACTTCTCAACCGCCGCCTGGCTCTGCTCGGCGAGCGCGCTAACCTCTCTCTGCTCGAACAGTGCCTTCACGGCATCGAACGTGAATGCCTGCGCGTAACCAGCGAAGGTCGCCTGGCGCAAACGCCGCACCCGGAAGCATTGGGTTCCGCGCTGACCAACGAACAGATCACCACCGACTATTCCGAGTCGCTGCTGGAGTTCATCACGCCTGCCCTGCCAGACCCGGCGCAGATGCTGGCGAGCCTGGACAGGATTCACCGTTTTGCCTACAGCAAGCTCGGCAACGAGTACCTGTGGAGTCCATCGATGCCGTGCCCGTTGCCGGCCGAGGAAGACATCCCGATCGCTTATTACGGCACCTCCAACATCGGGCAGCTCAAGTACGTCTATCGCAAGGGTCTGGCGTTGCGTTACGGCAAGACCATGCAGTGCATCGCCGGGATCCACTACAATTTTTCCCTGCCGGAAAAGCTCTGGCCCCTGCTCAAAGAGGCTGAAGGCTTTGACGGCACCGACCGCGACTATCAGTCGTCGGCCTACATCGCGCTGATCCGCAACTTCCGTCGCTATAGCTGGCTGCTGATGTATTTGTTCGGTGCCTCGCCTGCGCTGGATGCCGGTTTCCTGCGCGGTCGCTCGCATCAGTTGGAACAACTGGACCCGGACACGTTGTACCTGCCGTACGCCACCAGCCTGCGCATGAGCGATCTGGGTTACCAGAGCAACGCCCAGGCCGGTTTGACGCCGTGCTACAACGATCTGACCAGCTACACCGACAGCCTGCGCAAAGCCGTGGCCACGCCGTATCCGCCGTACGTCGAGATCGGTACGCACCAGGACGGTGAGTGGGTTCAGCTCAACACCAACATCCTGCAGATCGAAAACGAGTACTACTCCAACATTCGCCCGAAACGCGTGACCTATACCGGCGAACGGCCGATTCAGGCGCTGGTGGCCCGTGGCATTCAGTACGTCGAAGTGCGCTGCCTGGACATCAACCCGTTCCTGCCGATGGGCATCGACCTCACCGAGTCGCGGTTCCTTGATGCGTTCCTGCTGTACTGCGCGCTGAACGACAGCCCGCTGCTGACCAGTACCTCGTGCGGCAACGCGACTTCGAACTTCCTCAGCGTGGTCAAGGAAGGTCGTCGTCCGGGCCTGCAATTGCAACGCGACGGGCTCCCGGTAGACCTCAAGGAATGGGCCGGCGAATTGCTGGAAAAGATTGCGCCATTAGCGGCATTGCTGGATCAGAGCCATGGCGGCGATGCTCACAGCAAGGCACTGGATGTACAGCTGGCCAAGGTCAAGGACTCGTCCCTGACGCCATCGGCCCAGGTGTTGGCGGCGATGGCCGAGCACAAGGAAAGCTTTGCTCAGTTCTCCTTGCGTCAGAGTCAGGTGCACGCGGAATTTTTCCGCAGCGAGCCGCTTTCTGGCGAAGAACAGGCTAGATTTGAAGAGTTGGCACGTTCGTCGCTGGCTCAGCAGATGGAGCTTGAGCAGAACGAAGTCGGCGATTTCGATGTGTTTGTCGGGTCGTATCAGGCGAGTATTCTGGCGATCAGTAACTAATCTCTGAAGGTCCTTCGGACCTTTTCGCGGGCAAGCCTCGCTCCTACAGGTTTTATGATCGTTCCCACGCTCTGCGTGGTAATGCCTCAAGGGACGCTCCGCGTCCAGGTGACGCGGAGCGTCACCGGCTGCATTCCCACGCGGAGCGTGGGAACGATCGATAAACAACTATGCTCCCTTAGAATTTTCCGCTCATAAGGTAATTCGAAAAAGTTATTTATTTTCTGATTCTTATATCATTTAGTCTCCTTTTCACGCCGACTCTCGGTCGCCTGACAAGGAGCTTTCCCGATGAAACTGACTTCTCCTCTTCGCCTTCTGGCCGCCGCGTTTCTGGCTTCGGCGAGTTTCCTGGCTCAGGCGGCAGACGTGACCGTCGCCTACCAGACCACCGTTGACCCGGCCAAAGTCGCCCAAGCCGACGGCACCTACGAAAAAGCCACCAACGCCAACATCGACTGGCGCAAATTCGACAACGGCGCCGACATCATCGCCGCCATCGCTTCCGGCGATGTGCAAATCGGCTACCTCGGTTCCAGCCCCCTGACGGCGGCAATCACCCGAAAAGTCCCGGTGGAAACTTTCCTCATCGCCACTCAGATAGGCGCTGCCGAAGCGCTGGTTGCGCGAGATGGTTCCGGGATCAAGACCCCGCAAGACCTGATCGGCAAGAAAATCGCCGTACCGTTCGTTTCCACCGGCCACTACAGCCTGCTGGCCGCGCTGAAACACTGGAACATCGACCCGTCGAAAGTCACCGTGCTCAACCTCGCGCCGCCAGCAATCATCGCTGCATGGAAACGCGGTGATATCGACGCCACCTACGTCTGGGACCCTGCCCTCGGCGTGGCCAAGGAGAACGGCAAAGTGCTGATCACCTCGGGCGAGTTGGCCAAGTTCGGCGCACCGACTTTCGATGCCTGGATCGTGCGTAAGGATTTCGCCCAGAAGCACCCGGAAATCGTCACCGCGTTCGCCAAAGTGACCCTCGATGCCTACGCCGACTACCGCAAAGACCCGAAAGCCTGGCTGGCCAACCAAAGCAATGTCGACAAACTGGTGAAGCTCTCCGGTGCCAAGGCCAGCGACATTCCATTGCTGCTGCAAGGCAACGTCTTCCCGCTCGCGGCTGATCAGGTGCTCACCCTCGGCGCGCCGACTACCAAGGCCATCACCGACACCGCCGTGTTCCTCAAGGAACAGGGCAAGGTCGAGGCCGTGCTGCCGGACTACGCGCCGTACGTCAGCGCCAAATACATCACCCATTGATCGGGAGTTAACCGCGATGGCTTTGCTACAGCTGGAGCGTATCTGCGCACAGTATCCCGGCGCAGCGGAACCTGTGCTGGCGGATATTTCCCTGAGCCTGGGGCCCCGGCAGTTGCTGGTTGCCCTCGGCCCGTCCGGCAGTGGCAAGACCTCGCTGTTGAACCTGATTGCCGGTTTTGTCGAACCCAGTTCCGGGCGCATCACCCTTGACGGTGTGCCGGTCAAAGGCCCGAGCGCCGAGCGCGGCGTGGTGTTCCAGGACGACGCCCTACTGCCTTGGCAGGACGTGCTGGCCAACGTCGGCTTCGGTCTGGAACTGGCTGGCCTCGCCCGGGATAAACGCGAAATCCGTGCCCGGGAAATGCTCGCGCTGGTGGACCTTTGCGGTTTCGAACACCGCCGAATCTGGCAGCTCTCGGGCGGGCAGAAACAACGTGTCGGCCTCGCTCGTGCCCTCGCAGCAGACCCTCGGGTCTTGCTGATGGATGAACCCTTCGGTGCCCTTGATGCCTTCACCCGCGAACAGATGCAGGAGCTGTTGCTGCAAGTCTGGCAGCGCACCGCCAAACCGGTGTTCCTGATTACCCACGACATTGAAGAAGCGGTGTTCCTCGCCACGGATCTGATTCTGCTGGCGCCTGATCCTGGGCAAATCGTCGAGCGTCTGAGCCTGGATTTCGGTCAGCGTTATGCCGCCGGTGAGTCGGCACGCTCGATCAAGTCCGACCCGCGCTTTATCGAAACCCGCGAACACGTGCTCGCCAAAGTGTTCTCCCAACGCAGTGCCGTCCAGCGACAGGAGCGCGCATGAGCACCTATGAAATTCCCGCCGCGACGGTGAAGTCGGGCTCGACGGTCATTGCGCTGCGTCGCAGTTTGAACACACGCTGGATCAGCGTACTAACGCTGGTCGCTCTCGTTGCCATTTGGTGGGCCGTCACGGCCACAGGTTTGATCGAACCACTGTTCCTGCCGCCGCCGTCCGCCGTGCTGCAAAAAGGCTGGCTGCTGGTAACCACCGGCTACATGGATTCGACTTTGTGGCAGCATTTGGGCGCGAGCCTTGGCCGTATTGGCCTGGGCCTGGGCTTCGCCGTGCTGACCGCCGTGCCGGTGGGCATCGCCATCGGCCACAACCGCATCGCTCGCGGCATTCTTGATCCGCTGATCGAGTTCTATCGCCCGATTCCGCCGCTGGCTTATCTACCGCTGATCGTGATCTGGTGCGGCATCGGTGAGTTGTCGAAAGTCTTGTTGATCTACCTGGCGATCTTCGCGCCGATCGCGATAGCCACCGCCACTGGCGTACGCACCGTCGACCCGGCGAAATTGCGCGCCGCACAGTCGTTGGGCGCAACTCGGGCGCAGTTGATTCGGCATGTAATTCTGCCCAGTGCCTTGCCGGACATTTTGACTGGCGTGCGGATTGGTCTGGGTGTGGGTTGGTCGACATTGGTGGCCGCCGAGTTGATCGCCGCCACCAGTGGTTTGGGCTTCATGGTGCAATCGGCCGCGCAATTCCTGGTCACCGATGTGGTGGTGCTGGGGATTCTGGTGATTGCGCTGATCGCTTTCGTCATGGAAATGGGCCTGCGTGCGCTGCAACGCAAACTGGTGCCGTGGCATGGTCAGACTCACTGAGTAGAGCGGGTCTATGGCGATCGGCGTCGCTCTTTAATTGAACGCGATGTAGAAATACCCCACACCCGGATCACGCCCCATGGTCGGTACTCGCGAAACAAAAATATCTTCTACCCGGCCCAGTTCCGGCAATTCCATCACACACAAGCCATCGACAAAGTCAGTGGGTTGCAGGCTATTGAACTCGACGCTGAACGGCATGCGCTCGCTGTTTGGCAGCTGTGAGCGGGGCGTTTCTGCAAGGGTGTCGATATGGATCGGCAGTTCACTGCCATCGGGCAGCCGCAGCGTCCCCGTCTTACCCAGCAGTGCCTGAAAGTGTTGGCTTTGAACCTGTTGCAGCATGGCATCACTCCATCAGCAAAAGTGGCCGGGGGATTGGCATCCCCCGGCCAGAACCTCAGTTGCGCGAAGGGAAAAGACCGTTCAGGGCGATGCTGAAGTTGAGCACCAGGAACGGGTTCATCACCGCCATGGGCAAGCCGTTGCCGGCGGACGAGATTTCCCCCGTTACCGTAGTGGCCACGCCCTTGAGCGGCACGGCCGCAGCGCCTTGCTGATCGGAGTAAATACTCGCTGAACCGGGGCCGCCGCCCGAGGCACCGATGTACGAGTTGGTGGCGGTCGGGTTGGTGACCGGGTTGCTCGCCGGGCTGGCCAGTTGCAGGGTGGTGGTAGCCGTGAGCCCGGACAGGGCGTGGGTGTGGTTGGGCAGGTTATTGATGGTCGCGGTGACGTTCTCGGTGCCGGAAACTTCGCCGATGACGCGCGGGGTCAGACCCAAGCCGTTGCCCATGGCGACTGGCATGCGACCTTGCAGGTTGGGCAGCATGAAATTGGTGGTGCCATTGCCTCCGTAGTAGGTTCCCAGCAGTGCGAAAACCGTGTTGTATTGCGCGATGCTCAGCGTCTGGCCGTTGCACAGGGCCCAGCCGTTGGGCGCGAAGTTAAAGGCGAAAGACTGAATAGTGCCGATGAATACTTCCATGGTTCCTCATCCCTCAGGTTAGTGTCTGATACGTCACGTTGCAGGCCCGGTTATCCGGGCAGTTCGCGCTGATCAGCCGACTCCTTTCATCTCCGTGGCTGGGTCACGCCACGCCAAAGCGTAGACGCTGATCGGAATGATTGCCGGACGTCGTCCGTCGCAAGGCCAGCATCGACGTCGGGCTCGCGCCTGTCCTACAGTGCTGGGGAAGCTTCGGTTTTCACATGGCCGTTGCAAGGGGAGGTAATGGAGGCGCGCAGAGAAACACCGCTGGGCGATACTCAGGACCCGCATGCGATGCCGGGGTCGTGGGCGGCTGCCCGTCGCTTGCTGCGATGGGCGCGAGAGCATTGGCTACTGTCGATTCTGACGTTGGCCGCGCTGGTGCGTTTTTACCACCTGACGGCGGCAGCGATCCGGGGCGACGAAGGGTCCAGCCTGTTGCTGAGCCAGTATTCCCTGGCCGGGATCTGGGAGCACGCGGCTCATGATGTGTATCCACCCCTCTATTTCATGCTGCTGCACGGCTGGATCGACCTGTTCGGAGATGGCATTTTTTCGATTCGCAGCCTGAGTGCGCTGCCGGGGATTGTCACGGTGGGGCTCGGCGTCTGGTTAGTGGACTTGCTCGCTACCCGCCGTGCCGCGTTGCTGGCCGGGGTTCTGCTGGCGCTGCTGCCCACGGCGGTGCATTACAGCCAGGAAGTGCGCATGTATTCGTTGCTGGGGCTGTGGCTGATCGGTGCCACGATCGCCTTGATGTATTGGATCAGGCAGCCGCAACGCACACGCTACCTGGTGATTTACACCCTGCTGATGAGTGCGGCGTTCTACACCCATTACTTCACGGCGTTTTGCGTGCTGTGTCACTGGCTGTATCTGGGGCTGATCCGTGTGCAGCCAGGGTATCGATTGCGGCACATTCAGCGCTCTGGCTGGTGGCTGGCCAATATGGCGATTGTGGCGTTGTACCTGCCATGGCTGCCCAGTCTGTTCGATCTGGTGCAGCACATGGATCAGCTCAAAACCATTGGCGATGTGGGGTCGCCCGTCACGCTCGGCTCACTGCCTTCAATGATCTGGTCGTTCCTGATCCAGGACGATGGCGAGAACCTGCCCACGCTGATTTTTATTGCGCTGCCACTGGCGTTGCTGGCCCTGGCGGGCGTGGCGCTGGCGCGCGATCGCAGTGTTTTCCGTGGCAGTGCGTTGGCGCTGATCTACACCGTTCTCCCATTGTTGCTGGTATTTGCAGTGTCGTTCATAGCGCCGGTGTTTATCGAACGCTACCTGAGCGCTTATGCCTTGGGCGTGCCGATGCTGGTGGCGCTGGCCATCGATCGTTTGTACGCGGACGTCAAGGTAGTGGCGCTGGCTGTGCTGATGCTGTTTGTCGGCGTCGAACTGGTGGGGCTGAAAAACAATGCCACGGTGGATACCGACGATCAGATCAGCGTCATGGTCAGTTATGTGAACCAGCACTTCGCCCCCGGCGACCGAATCGTCACCGGCGACATGCTCGGGTACCTGAGTTATGTCTATTACAACCGCACTGATGCCAAACCATTGCTGTACACGCCGCCGTTGGCCGATGGCAGGTCGAGCCGGCCGAACGCTTATGGTTTCGGCGCGCTGGTGACTGATGACATCTATCTGGACAGCCTCGGCAGCTTGTCCAAAGGCCCGGGTCGAGTCTGGCTGGTCGGTAACGTCGATGGACCGGACGAGTTCGCGCCTTTGCCCCAGGGTTGGCAACGCCTGAGTGAAACCGGGGCGGGAGGCGCCAGGGCACGCTTGTATGTGCTGAAATAGGCCGTGTGGACAGGCTTAATCGATTCATCTTTCAGCCGGTTATATCAATCGTTTTTTCCAGTCGATTTAGCTCCGATTTGATATCAAAGCACCACTAGTCGCAACACCATTCATGGTCTACGCTCGTCATACAAAAGGACTTATGACGGGTGAATGGATGCAGCACTTTCACTTTATTTCCGGCTTGCCGCGTTCAGGCTCGACCCTGCTTTCTGCCATTCTTTTGCAGAACCCGCGCTTTCATGCCGGCATGACCAGCCCCGTGGGTGCGCTCTTTTCCGGCGTTCTGGAGCAATGCAGCGCCGGCAGCGAATTCGGTGCGGTGATCGACACCAACCTGCGTCGCCGTCTGTTGCGCGGCCTGTTCGATTCTTTCTACGCCGACAAGGCCGACAAACCGGTGGTGTTCGACACGAACCGCCTGTGGAGTTCGCGCCTGCCGGCGATCAGCGATCTGTTCCCTCAAGCCAAAATCATTGCCTGCGTGCGCAATGTCGCTTGGGTCATGGACAGCATCGAGCGCCTGTACCGCGCCAACCCCTTCGAAAACACCAAACTGTTCGGTGATGCGGTCGAACGCAACACGGTCTATAGCCGCTGCGAAACCCTGGCCCAGCGCAATCGGCTGGTGGGGTTTTCCTGGGCCGCCCTCAAGGAAGCCTATTACGGCGAACACGCCGACTCGTTGCTGATCATCGATTACGACCTGCTGAGCCAGGCGCCTGAGCGGGTGATGCGCCTGGTCTACGATTTCATTGGCGAACCCTGGTTCGAACATGATTTCGACCATTTGGCCTACGACGCACCGGAATTCGATCAGGCCCTCGGCCTCTCGGGGCTGCATAAGGTGAAGGCCAAGGTCCAACTGCAATCCAGGCGCACGATCCTGCCGCCGGACTTGTTCAAGCAGTACGCCGAGTTGTCTTTTTGGCTCGATGGCTCAGCCAGCGCCGCCAATGTCATTCGTATGAAAGCCGACGCCGCGATCAGTTGATCGCGGCGTTTTCATTGATGCCTCAGAAAGTTCGAGTCCGGGTGAGCAGCATGTGGTGGAGCAAAGGCAAGTCGCGGGTTACCGAAGGCGCACGAGCGCTGGCCTCGCCAATGATCATGTCCCTGGAGCCACGCATGCTGTTCGACGGCGCGGTGACCGCCACGGTCGCCGACACTGCCCAGGCTGACAGCCATGCCACCGCCGAGGCGGTCAAAGCGCCGACCGCCGATCAACCGGTCGCCAGCAAAGACACCCATGGCCAGGCCGATGCTACACCGGCGCCAGCACCCGCTGCGGTGCCGGGGCAGAGCGTGGTGTTCGTCGATTCGCGGGTCAAGGATGTCGATAGTCTGCTTCAAGGCGTCGCGCCCGGTACCCAGGTGGTTCAGCTCGATGCCAGCAAAGATGGCCTGCAGCAAATCGCCGATTATCTGGACGGTCATCAGGGCATCAGCTCGGTGCAGATCATTGCTCACGGCAATGCGGGCGATTTGTGGCTGGGCAACAGCTACTTGTCTGCCGACAACATCGCGGATCGCAGCGCGGTGCTGGCGGAAATTGGCAAGGACATGAACGTTGGCGGCGACATCCTGATTTACGGTTGCTACACCGCCGACGGCGAGCGCGGCTTGAATTTCATCGACTCGCTGGCTCAATTGACCGGCCGCGATGTGGCCGCCTCCAGCGATCGCACCGGGCTCGGTGGCGACTGGGATCTGGAAATCGCCACCGGCAACATCGAAAGCGCCAACGTCCTCTCGACCACGGCCATGAGCGATTATCAGTGGGGCCTGGCCACCTGGACCGCCACCAACAACGCCAACACGGGCGTCGGCTCGTTGCGTGCCGCCCTCGCCTCGGCGCAGAACGGCGATATCGTCACCTTCAGCAGCAGCATGACGGTGCAGCTGACGTCCGAACTGCTGATCAACAAGAACATCACCGTTGATGGCGACTTGAACAACGACGGCGCGGCTGACGTGATTCTCGACGGTCAGTACCGGACCCGAGTGATTGAAGTGACGGCTGGCAGTATCGTGACCCTCGATGGCTTGGTGATCACCCGTGGCCTGGTATCGGGCAATGGCGGCAACGGTGGCTACGGCGCCACGGGCGCGATGGCCGGGGGGATTTTCAACGCAGGGATTTTGACCCTGAATAACGTCAGCGTAACCTCCAACGGCGCTTCCGGTGGCGGTGGCGGCGGCGGTGTGACGGGCGCTTTTTACGGCGGTGGCGGTGGCGGTGGTGGCGGTTTGGGCGGCCAGGGCGGCGGGCATGGCGGTTCGGCAGGGCCGGGCACCGGCACATTGGGCGGCCAGGCGGGCGTCGGCGGTGTCGGTGGTTACGGCGGCGGTTATGACGCCACCCACATGGGTGGTCGCGGCGGTACCACCACTGGCGGCGCTGGCGGCGTAGGCGTTTCCTATTACAGCAACGGCGGTAACGGTGCGACGGCCACCAATGGCACGATTTCCATTGGCGGCGGTGGCGGCGGGGCCGGTTGGGACAAGGTGGGTGGCGCCGGCGGCAACGCGGTGGGCGGGATCTACAACGCCAGCAGCGGCACCATCACCATCGTCGGCACGTCGACCATCAGCAACAACATCGGTGCTGGTGGCGGCGGTGGCGGTGGTGGTGGCCAAGGCAGCAATGCCAGCAATGGCGGCATTGGTGGCCGTGGCGTCGGTGCGATCTGGAACAAAGGCACGCTGCTGATGACGGCCGCCAACTTCGCGGCCCTGGCCGGTAATGCCGCGGCCAGTGGTGCCGGCGGTACCGCGCAGGGCGGAGGTTCAACCGGCACCTCGCCGACCTCTGTCGCGACCATCTACAACGACGGCGGCGTACTCAACACCGCGTATTCGCCACCGCCGACCGCGACTATTGTGGTCGCTGATACCACACTGAGCATCGGCGAAACGTCCCTGGTGACCATTACCTTCTCCGAGGTGGTGACCGGTCTCACCAATGCGGATCTGACCATCGCCAACGGCACCTTGACCGCGGTAAGCAGCGGCGATGGCGGCATCACCTGGACGGCAACCTTTACCCCATCCGCCAGTATTTCCGATACGACCAACGTCATCACCCTGGACAACACCGGGGTGATCAACATTCTGGGCACCGCTGGCGTCGGTACCACCAACTCCAATAACTACACGGTCGACACCGTACGCCCGACCGCCAGCATCGTGTTTACCGACACGGCGCTGAGAATCGGCGAAACCTCGCTGGTGACCATCACCTTCAACGAAGCGGTTACCGGTCTCACCAATGCCGACCTGACGATTGCCAACGGCACCTTGACCGCGGTGAGCAGCGGCGACGGCGGCATCACCTGGACGGCGACTTTCACGCCGAGCGCGAGCATCACTGACACGAGCAATCTGATCACCCTGGACAACACCGGGGTCAACGATCTGGTGGGCAACGCCGGCAGCGGCACCACCGATTCGAATAATTACGCCATCGATACCGTGCGGCCAACGGCAACCATCGTGGTGACAGACAATGCGCTGAGAATCGGTGAAACCTCACTGGTGACCATCACCTTTAGTGAAGCGGTCAGCGGTTTCACCAACGCCGACCTGAGCATCGCCAACGGCACCTTGAGCGCGGTCAGCAGCAGCGACGGCGGCATCACCTGGACCGCGACCTTCACACCTTCCGCGAGCACTAACGACGCGACCAACCTGATCACCCTGAACAACACCGGCGTGGCGGATCTGGCGGGCAACACCGGCAGCGGCACCACCGACTCGAATAATTATGCGATCGATACGCTTCGTCCAACCGCAACCATTGTGGTGACGGACAATGCGCTGAGAATCGGCGAAACCTCGCTGGTGACCATCACCTTCAATGAAGCAGTCAGCGGTTTCACCAACGCCGACCTGACCATCGCCAACGGCACCTTGAGCGCGGTGAGCAGCAGCGATGGCGGCATTACTTGGACGGCAACTTTTACCCCGACCGCCAGCATCACCGACACGACCAACCTGATCACCCTGGACAACACCGGCGTGGCGGATCTGGTGGGCAACGCCGGCAGCGGCACCACCGACTCCAACAACTATGCGGTCGACACCGTACGCCCGACGGCCACCATCGTGGTTGCGGACACGGCGCTGAGAATCGGCGAAACCTCGCTGGTGACCATCACCTTCAGTGAAGCGGTCAGCGGTTTCACCAACGCCGACCTGACCATCGCCAACGGCACGTTGAGCGCGGTGAGCAGCAGCGACGGCGGCATCACCTGGACCGCGACCTTCACACCTTCCGCGAGCATCAACGATACAACCAACCTGATCACCCTGGACAATACGGGCATCGCGGATCTGGCGGGCAACGCCGGCAGCGGCACCACCGATTCCAACAACTACGCCATCGACACCGTGCGTCCGACCGCCACGATTGTGCTGGCCGATACAGCACTGACAGCGGGCGAAACCTCGCTGGTGACCATCACCTTCAGCGAGGCGGTCAGCGGTTTCACCAACGCCGACCTGACCATCGCCAATGGCACGTTGAGCGCGGTGAGCAGCAGTGACGGCGGCATTACCTGGACCGCGACCTTCACGCCAACCGTCGGCGTGAGTGACCCGAGCAACGTCATCACCCTGAACAATACCGGTGTGGCCGACATCGCCGGCAACACCGGCAGCGGCACCACCAGTTCCGGCAACTACACCATCGATACGGTGCTGCCGACCGCGACCATCGTGGTTGCCGACAATGCGCTGAGAATCGGTGAAACGTCGTTGGTGACCATTACCTTCAGTGAAGCGGTCAGCGGTTTCAGCAACGCCGACCTGACCATCGCCAACGGCACCCTGACTGCGGTGAGCAGCAGTGACGGCGGCATCACCTGGACCGCGACCTTCACGCCGACCGTCAGCATTACCGATGCGACCAACCTGATCACATTGGACAACACCGGCGTGCAGGCTGCCGCCACCGGCAACGTGGGCAGCGGCACCACCGACTCCAACAACTACGCGATCGACACCGTACGGCCAACGGCAACCATCGTGGTGACAGACACCGCGCTGAGAATCGGCGAAACCTCGCTGGTGACCATTACCTTCAGTGAAGCGGTCAGCGGTTTCACCAACGCCGACCTGACCATCGCCAACGGCACCTTGAGCGCGGTGAGCAGCAGCGACGGCGGCATCACCTGGACCGCGACCTTCACACCTTCCGCGAGCATCAACGATACAACCAACCTGATCACCCTGGACAATACGGGCATCGCGGATCTGGCGGGCAACGCCGGCAGCGGCACCACCGATTCCAACAACTACGCCATCGACACCGTGCGTCCGACTGCGACGATTGTGTTGGCCGACACAACACTGGCAGCGGGTGAAACCTCGCTGGTGACCATCACCTTCAGCGAGGCGGTCAGCGGTTTCACCAACGCCGACCTGAGCATCGCCAACGGCACGTTGAGCGCGGTGAGCAGCAGTGACGGCGGTATCACCTGGACCGCGACCTTCACGCCAACCGTCGGCGTGAGTGACCCGAGCAACGTCATCACCCTGAACAATACCGGTGTGGCCGACATCGCCGGCAATACCGGCAGCGGCACCACCAGTTCCGGCAACTACACCATCGATACGGTCCTGCCGACCGCGACCATCGTGGTGGCGGACAACGCCCTGAAAATCGGTGAAACGTCGCTGGTGACCATGACCTTCAGCGAAGCGGTCAGCGGTTTCAGCAACGCTGACCTGACCATTGCCAACGGCACCCTGAGCGCGGTGAGCAGCAGTGACGGCGGCATCACCTGGACCGCGACCTTCACGCCGACCAACGCCATCACCGACACCACCAACCTGATCACCCTGGATAACAGCGGGGTGCAAAACGCTTCGGGCAATGCCGGCAGCGGCACCACCGATTCCAACAACTACGCGATCGACACCGTGCGGCCAACGGCAACCATCGTGGTTGCGGACGCGGCGCTGGGGGTGGGGCAGACATCGGTATTGACCATCACGTTCTCCGAGGCGGTGACCGGTTTTACCACGGCCGACCTGACGGTGAGCAACGGTACCCTGAGCAGTCTGAGCACCAGCGATAACATCACCTGGACCGCCACCCTGACGCCGACGGCGAGCATCACCGATTCGACCAACCTGATTACTCTGGACGACAACGGGGTCCTGGATGTGGCCGGAAACGCGGGTGCCGGCACCACGGATTCGAATAACTACGCGATCGACAGCCAACGGCCGACCGCCACTATCGTGCTGAGCGACACGACCCTGAAACCGGGGGAGACGGCGCTGGTGACCATCACCTTCAGTGAAGCGGTGACGGGTTTTGACAACAGTGATTTGAGCATCGCCAACGGCACCTTGAGCGCGGTCAGCAGCAGCGACGGTGGCATCACCTGGACCGGGACCTTCACCCCGACTATCGGGATTACCGACGCCAGCAACATCATCACGCTGAACAACAGCGGCGTCTTGGACCTGGCCGGCAATACCGGGTCAGGCACCACCAACTCGGCCAATTATGTGGTGGAAACCGAGGTGCCGACCGCCACCATCGTAGTTGCCGACAATGCCCTCAAGGCCGGTGAAACCTCACTGGTCACTATCACTTTCAGCGAAGCAGTCAGCGGTTTCAGCAACGCCGACCTGACCGTTGCCAACGGCACCCTCAGTAACGTTTCGTCCAGCGATGGCGGCGTGACCTGGACCGCGACCTTCACGCCCACTGTCAGTGTGACGGACACCACTAACCTGATCAGCCTGGACAACAGTGGTGTGACCAACGCGTCGGGCAACAGCGGTGTTGGCGTGACCGACTCCAATAACTACGCGATTGATACCGCTCGCCCTAACGCGACCATTGTGGTGGCGGACAATAAGCTGGGCATTGGTGAAACCACCACGGTGACCATTACCTTCAGCGAAGCGGTGTCCGGTTTCGACCTGTCGGACCTCAGCGTGGCCAATGGTGTGCTGTCCAACCTGGCCAGTAGCGACGGTGGTGTGACCTGGACCGCCACACTCACACCGACCGCGAGCCTTAACGATGCGACCAACCTGATCCTGCTCGACACCGGCAATGTGCTCGACGCGGCGGGGAATGCCGGCGCCAGCATCGCCATTTCCAACAACTACGCACTCGATGCGACTCGCCCGACCGTCACCATCGTGGTTGCCAACCCGAACCTGGGCATTGGCCAGACGACGCTGGTGACCTTCACGTTCAGTGAGGCGGTAAGCGACTTCGATTTGTCGGACTTGAGCGTCACCAACGGCGAGCTGACCAATCTGGCCAGCAGCGACGGCGGCAAGACTTGGACCGGAACGTTCACCCCCACCGCGAACATCACCGACCCGAGCAATTTCATTGCGCTGGACACCAGCAACGTGACTGACCTGGCGGGCAACATCGGCGCCAGCGTCGCGGTGTCCAACAACTACGCCATCGACGGCGAACGGCCGACGGCCACGGTGGTGGTTGCCAACCCGAACCTGGGCGTGGGCCAGACCTCATTGGTGACCTTCACCTTCAACGAAGCAGTGAGTGGCTTCGACCTGTCCGACATCAGCGTGGCGAACGGCAGCTTGTCCGGTTTGAGCAGCAGCGATGGCGGTAGAACCTGGACCGCGACCCTGACGCCGAACGCCAATGTCAGCAGTGGCAACAATGCGATCAGCCTGAACGTCGCTGGCGTCAGCGATTCAGCAGGCAACACGGGCAGCGGTGTCAGCCTATCGAACAGCTATGCGATCAATACGGTCGTTGCACCGTCGTCGCCGATTGTCGTGGTGCCGCCGGAACCGGAGTTCCGGGCCTCGGATCCTGTCAGCGTGCCCGATCTGCCCAACGTGCCATTACAACCGATCATCTTCACTGCGCCCACTGGCGATCTCGGCTCGCCGCTGACCTTTACCCCGCTGTTTGAACAGCGAGTGATCGGCAACGGCATTCGGCCTTTGGGCGATATTTTCATGAGCCACGGGGCGCTGACGCCTAGCTTTATCGCGCAGGTATTCAGCAGCAGTGAAAACGGTGGCGATGGCTCAGGTCACGGCTTCCTCGGTTTTGGCGGTGGCGACGGCGGGGTCTTTGGCAGCAGCACGCTGTCAAATCTGTTCAATCAGGACACGGGCAGTGAGGGGGACTCGCTGAACGCCTTCGGCCATAACTCAATCAGGATGGGAGATGCTTCCCAAGGACTGCGCGGTGTGTTTGGCGCACCGAGTCTTGGTCAGCAATTGCAACAACTCAAGGACACTGAGCAGCGGCAGGTCGAAAGCCTGGCCGCGGCTTTGCACCAGGTCGGCATCAGTGAAATGCAGGCCTGAAAAAACCATTAAAGCAGGGCGGCACCTGGGGGCTCCAAGGATGAAGAGAAGTCAGAAGTTATTCGGCGCCAGCCTGCTGGCGCTGGCGATCAGCGGGTGTGCAGTCACCAGTGAACCGATCGAACGCAGCGTCAGCCAACAACGCGCCAAAAGCGATCTGCAAAACATGTACAAGGGGCAGGAGCCACTCAGCGGCCCGCTGACCCTGCACCAGGCCATGGCCCGGGCGGTGAAATACAACCTCGAAGGCCGGCTCAAGATCATGGAAGAGGCCTTGGCCAAGCGCCAACTCGACCTTGCCAGTTTCGACATGCTGCCGCGCATGGCGCTGGACGCCGGTTACGTGGGGCGTAACAACGTCAGCGCCTCCAGCAGCCAGAGCGTCGAGACCGGGGCCCAGTCCCTGGAGCCGTCGACCTCCCAGGACCGCGACCGTGAAGTGGCGGACCTGACCATGGTCTGGAACGTGCTCGACTTTGGTGTCAGCTACATCAGCGCCAAGCAACAGGGCGACCAGCGACTGATCGTCCAGGAGCGTCGGCGCAAGGTTATCAACACCATCGTGCAGGACGTGCGCTCGGCCTATTGGCGAGCCATGGCCGCCGAACGTTTGCTCAAACAGATCGACAGCCTCATGGTCCGGGTCGAAACCGCTCGCACCAATAGCCAGAGCATGAGCGAGCAGCGTATCGGCGATCCGATTCAGGCATTGGGCTATCAACGCTCGCTGATCGAAGCCACCCGGCAACTGGAAGAACAACGCCGCGCACTGTCGTTGGCGAAAACCGAACTGGCAACGCTGATCAACCTGCCGCTGAGCACCGAGCTGACGCTGGCAACCCAGGATGATTACATCATCCCGGAACTCAAGGTCGATCTCGCCAGCCTGGAACAGGAAGCCCTGACCAGTCGGCCGGAGTTGCGCGAGCAGGATTACCAGACCCGGATCAGCGCCGCCGAAACCCGCAAAGCCATGCTGCGTCTGCTGCCGGGGCTGGAGTTTGCCGCTGGCGGGCATTACGACAGCAACTCGTTTTTGGTGGAACAGGGCTGGGCGGATTACGGGGTGAAAGTCACCTGGAACCTGTTCAATGTGATTTCCGCGCCCGCCGCGATTGACGTTGCCAAGGCCGGTGAAGAAGTCGCCGCGGCGCGCAGGCAGGCGATGTCGATTGCCATACTGGCGCAGCTTTACGTGGCCAACGCCAACTATCGCGAGGCGATGCGGCAGTTCAAGACCAATCAGCAACTGTCAGACATCGATGGGCAAATCGTCGGCCAGCTGCGCAATCGTCATCAGGCGGCCGGGCTGGGCGAACTGGACCTGATCCAGGGCGAGCTGAACACCTTGCAGGCCGATCTGCGACGCGACCTGTCTTACGCCGATCTGCGCAACGCTTACGGGCAAATATTCGCCAGCGCCGGTCTCGATCCGCTGCCGGACGAAGTGCAATCGACCGAAGTCCAGTCCATCGCCACGGCCCTGGCCAATCGCGAAGAGGCTTGGGCGGCGGGCAACATCTCAGTGCCGGTGGCCCATGCCCCGGTCCAATAATCTGCTGGCGCCGACGGCGAGCATCAGCCGCGCCCAACGGGAGACCCGCAACGGCCATCGCGGCACGGCAATTCTGCTGACCGGTTTGCCGGCCGCGGGCAAGTCAACATTGGCCCAGGCACTGCACGCCGAGTTGTTCGAGCATGGCGTGCAGAGTGTGGTGCTCGATGGCGACGGACTGCGGGTCGGGCTCAATCGCGATTTGGGGTTTACCGACAGCGATCGCCTGGAAAACATCCGCCGCGCCAGTGAACTCGCGGCACTGTTGGTCGAGAACGGGCAAATTGTCATCCTCGCGATGATCGCGCCTTTGGTGGAGTTGCGTGAATTGTTCGCCCGACGATTGGGGGAGGATTACCGTGAAGTCTGGTGCAGCGCCTCGTTGGCGGTGTGTGAACAGCGTGACCCCAAAGGTCATTACGCCCGGGCTCGACGAGGTGAGTTGGCGGGGTTTACCGGTATTTCCGCGCCTTACGAACCACCGCCATGCGCGGCGCTGGTGCTCGACACAGGTGCGCAATCGGTCGAGGCCTGTCTCGACCGTTTGCTGACCTGGCTCGGCGAATGCGCGGTGCTGCCGAAACGATGAGTCGGCCGGCCTTCTCCCGCTTGCCGGTAACGGTGGATTTGCCGTTGCTGTTGCAGGCGCTGGGGGCGATTGGCGAGGACGACTGGCGCAGCCACTTCAATAGCGATTATTACGCTGGCGACTGGAGCGGTGTGGCGCTGATTTCCGCAGCCGATGCCTTGACTGAGCTGTCGCCCGGTCGCGGCGAAACTCTTTTGCGTGAGCCTTGGCGGCGGGATGTTCGATGGCAGCAAGGGCTGCGGGATCTGCCGCTGCAGATCGTCTGCGCGCGTCTGCTGCGGCTCGGCCCGGGCGGGCGCATCCATGAACATCGCGACTATGACCTGGGCGCGCCAGACGCTGACTTGCGTCTGCATATCCCGTTGCTCAGTCCACCCCGAGTGGACTTTCTGCTGGACCGCCAGCGCATGCCGATGGCCGCTGGCGAATGCTGGTTTCTCGACCTGTCGCGGCCTCATCGCGTGGACAATCGCGATACCCGGGCACGGGTTCATCTGGTGCTCGATTGCCGGCCCGATTCCTGGCTGGAGCAAGCGATTCTCGACGGTGTATCGACCACACCGCCGCCCGGTGTCGATGATGGGGCTTTGCTCCAGTTTCAGCGGTTAGTGGCCAGCGATTCGCAGCTTTCGAAGACGTTGCAGGGCTTGCCGGACACCGAAGCTTTTATCACCCGCACTCTGGAACTGGCGGCTGAGCGAGGCTTGCTGTTCACCCGCGAAGAACTGCGCGCGGCGATGCGCGACGGTCGCCGTCAATGGAATGAACAATGGAGCGCCTGAACCTGGAAGGCTGGTTGCCGATTCGCGTGTGGCAAGAGGCCGGGCAATGGCAAGTCGACTGGTGCTGGTTCGGTGACACGCCGCTGCATCAGCCGTTTTTTCGTGAGGCCGTGGAAGACGCGCTGCGACTGCCGTTCAATCAGGCGTTTCGCCGGAAAACTGCATTGTCGACCCTCGCTGACTGGCAGGTTTGCAGCCCTGGGTTGGCCCCGAGTGCGTTTATCTTTCATGCCTCGCGATGTGGCTCGACCCTGATCAGCCAGATGCTGGCGCAACTCGACAGCCACATTGTCGTCAGCGAGCCACCGCCGCTGGATGCGTTGTTGCGCAGTGATTTGCCCGCCGTCGAGCGCCGTGCTGCCATCAAAGGGATGCTGTCTGCTTACGGGCAACGTCGGCTCGGTTCGGAGCAACGGCTGGTGATCAAACTTGACGCCTGGAATATCGGTGAACTGCCGTTGTTGCGCGAGTGTTTCCCCGAAACGCCGTGGCTGTTTCTTTATCGCGATCCGCTGGAGATCGCCGTCTCGCATCTGCGTCGCCCGGGCATGCACATGGTGCCGGGGATGATCGGGGCGAGCGGGCTGGACGACGAATTGCCGTTCGATAGCCGCGAGGATTACATCGCCCGGCGGTTGGGGCGGTTGCTGGCGCAGGGATTGGCGCAATGCCGGGCGTTTGGCGGCCTGGCGGTGAACTACAGCGAACTGCCACAGGCCATGGCGGGGCGGTTGGCAGCGCTCTTTGCATTGGATGTCGAGCAGCGAAAGCAGGTGTTTGCGGCGGTGGGACAACATGCCAAGCAGCCGTCGCAGGGGTTTGTTGGTGACAGCGATGACAAGCGTCGTGAAGCCTCGGCGCTTCTTAACGAACGCATACAACAATGGGCGCTAGAGCCTTATAAGGCTTTGGAGAAAATGCGCAAAATATGATTGGAATGGCTTTTTGTGGCGAGGGAGCTTGCTCCCGCTCGGCTGCGAAGCAGTCGCAGGTTTTAGGGCCGCTACGCGACCCAGCGGGAGCAAGCTCCCTCGCCACAGGTCATCGGTGCATCAAGGCTTCGACGACAAATCCGCCATCCCCTTGAGCAATTCGATCGGCAGCGGAAAGACGATGGTCGAACTTTTATCCCCGGCAATCGAACTCAGCGTCTGCATGTAACGCAGCTGCATGGCACCCGGCTGGCGTCCGAGCATTTCGGCGGCCTGCATGAGTTTTTCCGAGGCTTGCAACTCACCTTCGGCGTGGATCACCTTGGCCCGACGTTCCCGCTCGGCCTCGGCCTGCTTGGCGATGGCACGAATCATCGATTCGTTGAGGTCCACGTGCTTGATCTCGACGTTGGCCACCTTGATGCCCCAGGCATCGGTCTGCGCGTCGAGCACTTGCTGGATATCGACGTTCAGCCGTTCCCGTTCGGCCAGCAATTCATCGAGTTCATGTTTACCGAGCACCGCCCGCAATGTGGTCTGGGCCAGTTGGCTGGTGGCCATGAGAAAGTCTTCGACCTGAATGATCGCCCTTTGCGGATCGAGCACGCGGAAATACAGCACCGCATTGACCTTGACCGAGACGTTGTCCCGGGTGATGACGTCTTGCGGCGGTACGTCGAGCACCACGGTACGCAGGTCGACGCGAACCATTTGCTGGACCACTGGAATCAGCAGGATCAGGCCAGGGCCCTTGACCTGCCAGAAGCGTCCGAGCTGGAACACCACGCCGCGTTCGTATTCGCGCAGGATGCGGAAGGTCGACCCCGCCAGTGCAATCAGCAGTAACAGCAGCGCGGCAAAACCCAGTTGCAGACCCATGACTATTCTCCGCCATCATTGTTCATACGGGCGCCGCGTCAGCCGCGACCACTTCCAGCAATAGACCCTTGCGTGCCACTACCCGGACCTGTTGACCCGGTTGCAGCGGTGTTTCGCTCATTGCCTGCCATTGCTCGCCTTGCAGGTGCACCCAGCCGATATAAGCGTTACCGGCCTGCAACGACGTTATCGGCGTCACGGCGCCCAGTATTTCGGCGTCACCGCTGACGTTGCGGCGCGGTCGGGTTTTCAAGGCGCGGATCACCAGGAACGTCAGCAGCAATGCGCTGATCAGCCCCAAGCCGATTATCAAGGGAACGGGGACTTCGGCATTGGTCAGAATCACCGCCCCAATCACGAACATCACAAGGCCGCCCAAGCCGACCACGCCGTAATTAGGCAAGGCCGCCTCGGCGATCAGAAACGCAATGCCGAAGATGATCAGCCAGAGCCCGATGGGATCGGGAACCAGCACCACGAGAGTGTCCGCCGCGAAAACCGGTCCGCTCAGGGCCAGCAGCAGCGTAATTGCACAGCAACGCATGTTCACTTGACCCTCCGGGAGAGTCATCCGTCCGCGAGCCGTTCATGACTCTGTATACCAGTCTAGTTGACCCTGCATTGGTATGAATTTTGACCAGTGTCGACAGCGTCCGACGGGCGGATTTCCCGCCGGATCCCACCAGTGGGCCTAGACTTTTAAGGGAGGCAAAAGTTAACCATCGTCCGCGATTCGTTGCTGCGGACACCGAGGTGCATCATGCGTATGGCAAAAACCGTGCAGAACAGCCTGGACAAGGCCCACTGCGAATATGACATCGTTTCCCACCCGCACTCGGCCAGCAGCCTTGAAACGGCTCGGCTCGCGGGTATCCCTGCCGAACGGGTCGCCAAATCGGTGATCCTCGACGACCGCCACGGGCATTACTTGATGGCCGTGCTGCCTGCCAGCCGTCACCTGGACCTGAGCAAAGTCCGTGGCAGCAGCGAATGGCAAGTCACCCGGGAAAGCAACCTGCCGCACCTGTTCGACGATTGCGAACGCGGCGCCGTGCCTGCACTGGGTGAATCCTACGGGATGGACATGGTCATCGACCCACAGCTGACCCGGCAGAAAGATATTTACCTGGAAGCCGGCAACCACAACAACCTGGTACACATGAGCGTGCCGGAATTCTTGAAAATGGTGCCGCATGCCGAAGTGTGCGAGTTGAGTCTTTCGGCATAACAGTCGCCCCGACTGACGTCATCGCGGGCAAGCCTCGCTCCTACAGGACTTGCGAAAACCCTGTGGGAGCGGGCTTGCCCGCGAATAGCCGCACCGCGGTCACCCATCCAATAAGCGATCACAAGGAGCCCGACATGGAATCCCCAACCCACAGCCTCCCATCCCTGTTCAAACAACTCGGCCTGCCGGATGACGCCGAAAGCATCGATAAATTCATCGCTACCCATTCACCGCTCAAACCCGAACTGCACCTGGCGGACGCGTTCTTCTGGAGCGAGAGCCAGGCAGAGTTGCTGCGTGAGGAGATTCTGGATGATGCGGATTGGGCGGAGGTGGTGGATCAGCTGGATGTGCTGTTGAGGAAGGGGCGGGGGGTGTAACAATCATCTTTCTGGTGGCCACTGTCGGGACGTATGCGCTAGAGCGAGTATCCAGATCGCGTCTGGCCCCAGTTCATAAACGACACGATAGCTCTGATGTGGAATTAACTCGCGGGTACCTGCAATGATTCCGCCAGGGCCGCTTTCTGGGTATTGGGCAATGCGGGATATCGCGTCCTTGAAGCGGTTGTCCATGTCGATGGCGGCTTGCGGGTTGACGGCATGCAGGTAATCCCAAATGTCTGCACGATCCTGTGCTGCTGTTGGCGTCCAGATTATCTTCATTCTTGTATAGCTGCTCGCACTCGCCTGGCAGTGAATTCTGCTTCAACTTCTTCATTGGTCAGGCCATCCCCAGCGCGCATGGAAACTCGGGCCTTATCGACCTTACGTTGCAGGAATGCTTCGTACTCGCGCGATTCTCGTTGGGTTTGAACGAATTGACGCATCATTTCCCTGACGATTTGAGAGGCAGGACGATGAGAAGCTTCTGCTTCGGCCATGAACTGTTCACGCAATTCGGGTTCGAGTTTCATCGTAAAAACGGCTTGTTTTGACATGTCCAAGTCCTCGGAATATGTACTGACGAAGTATATACATCTTCACTACATTCTTTGGTTCAAGCTTGTACACGTCACGACAGACGGACGTTCCTTGCATTGCGGCCGGGAAAGCGGACGAACGCAAGGGGCACACCCCGGCAAACCCTGAGGCCGTTGCTATGCTTTGACTTGATGGGGGCGCGTGGCGAACCCGTCGATCAAGGCTTGCGTTGATCATGGGGATCTAATAATGAAAAACCCTTACGCTCCCGGCTTCTGGTGCGCCATTGCGGCATTGGTTTTGCTGTCGGCCACCTATTTCTACGGCGTCATGCTGGCCCACCAGCTCGACACGGCGCTGATATTCCTCGACAGCGCGGCGGCGTTGATCGCCGTGATGGCTATCGTGGTGGTCGCCTGGGCTTCATTACAGAACCAGCGCATCAAGAAGCGACAACTTGAACAAGGCAAGACCCTGGTGCTGATCTGGGACACCAAGGTGGCTTTGCGTCGTGTCGAAACGGTGTTCGACCGGTATTTCTGGGGCAGTTACTGGCAACCGGGGCGCACGTTCCAGGAAGTCATGGGCGAACTCACCGGCACGCCGCTGGAAAAAAGCCTCGAAACCTTGAAAAAACAATGCCTGGCGCTGGACAAGCAAGTGGCCGATGAAGGGTGGCACTGGCTCAACAATGCGCGGGAGCTGTCCGATGTCGCCAACGCCATGGCCCGTGAACGCTATCAGCTGGATTTCTGCGACCCGCGCGCGGAAGTGACCGGCGGGGCGGTGATTAATCGGGATTTTGAAGTGCTGGTGTATACGTGGACTGCGCGGCTCAAGAGCTTTGATCATCAATTGGATGAGATTGAGGTTCAGTATTCCTGAGTTTGATGTTGGCAGGACTGACGCCATCGCGGGCAAGCCCGCTCCCACAGGTTCAGCGCAATCCTTGTGGGAGCGGGCTTGCCCGCGATGGCGATCTCATGACCACCAAAACTCTCGCCCCCATGCGCGATCCATAGACACTCTTTCACCTTTAATCATTGGGCCGCTTTGCGGAGCAAATGCTAATCTCCACCCCACTTCCAGCGCAGTCGGAACCGTAACCCGCCATGGGTTCAGGGAAGACGACCACACTTTCAACAACGGACATTGAACGGATACTTCATGAATAAATCAGCAGGCGTGCTACTAGGAATTGTCGTGGCCATCGGTGCCATCAGCGCTGGCGGTGCGTGGTACACCGGCAGCAAACTCGACGGGGTGCTGACCACCTCGATCACCGACGCCAACAAAGAGCTGCAAGCCGCGCTGGCAGGTTCCAACGGCACGGCGTCGCTGGAACTGGTGTCGCTGGATCGCCATGTATTCAGCAGCACCGCGCACTACCGCCTCAAGGGCGAAGGCGAAATGTTTGGTGAAGCACCGGTCGAGTTGCTGTTCGTCGACCGCATCGAACACGGTCCGCTGCCGTTCTCGCGCCTGGTGTCGCTGAAGTGGTTGCCGGTCCTGGCGACCAGTCACTATGAGCTGGAAAAGACCCCACTGACCGAAAAGTGGTTCGCTGCCGCCAAGGACAAATCCCCGGTCAAAGGCGTGGTTAACATCGGCTACGACAATTCCACCAAGGGCACCCTCGAGTTTCTACCGCTGGAAACAGCACTGGATGACAAATCCAATCTGACCTTTTCCGGCATGAAACTCGATGTAGCCGCCAGTGCCCAGGCGCAAAAGGTCAAGGCAGACGGTTATATGGACAGCCTGAAGCTGACCACCGTGGCTGAAGATCAGACCCCGGTGCAGGTCGAGCTCAATGGCTTGACCGTGGCCAGTAACCTGAACAAAAGCACGTACGGCTATTACACCGGCGAAAACACCGTCGTGCTGACCAGCAGCAAAACCACCTTCGGCGCCAAGCAATCGGTACTCGGCGTCAAGAACTTTGAAATGAAGAACCAGACCGAGGAAACGGGTACCAACGCTTCGGGGCGTGCCGATTACAAAGTCGGTGAAGTGTCCTTGAACGGCAAGGTTATCGGTTCTGCGAAGATGGCCATGAGCCTGAAAAATCTCGACATCCCGTCAACGATGTCGCTGATGCAGATCTACCAGACCAAACTGCAACCCTACGAAAGGGCCGCCGCTGAAGCCGCTGCCGCCGGTGAACCGGCGCCGGAGCTGAACCTGACCCCGGCTGAAGAGGCGCAGGTCAAGACCGGCCTGGAGAAACTGCTGGCCGCAGGTCCCCAAGTGGCCCTGGAAAACCTGTCGTTCAACACCAGCAACGGCGAAAGCCGCGCCAACCTGGTGCTGGACCTGACCAAACCGCAGTCCATGGACCTGCCGCCAGACCAGTTGGTCAAGCAATTGATCGCGCTGCTGGACTTCAACCTCTTGGTGTCCAAGCCAATGCTGGTTGACGTGCTTACCGTGCAATCGCAAATCGACGGCCAGACCGACGCCAAGCTCATTGCCGATCAGGCGAGCGCAACCGCCGACATGTTCAGCAGCATGGCGGTGGGCACGCAACTGGCGAAACTGGACGGTAACAACGTCGTCACCAAGCTGCACTACGCCAACAATCAGGTGGACTTCAACGGCCAGAAAATGACCCTCGAGGAATTTGTCGGCTTCGTGATGAGCAAACTCGGCGGCACGGGCGACGTCAGCATCCAGTAAAAACTACAGGCTTCAACACAACGCCTGGCCTCTGCAGTACGCAGACGCCGGGCGTTTTGCTGTCTGGGTTTTCGAAACGGGGAGAGGGGGGAGGAGGTTCCAATGCCAGTCAATCAAGGTACGGAACCTGTGGGAGCGGGCTTGCCCGCGATGAGGTCGTGTCAGTCGATAAAGATGTTGACTGATAGATCGCTATCGCGAGCAAGCCCGCTCCCACAGGTTCTGCATCTTGACTGACTGGCATTGAGAGAAGGCCCGAGCACCACGAATCTGAACAATTATTGTGCGCTGAATAGTTGACTTCGCTTGCATGCAAAACTGCGTCGATAAAGCCTGGCCGGGTCTTTCGATCCGGCTTTCCGCTACGAATGGGCAAGGGGACATTGCGACCCGGCTGGCCATGTAAGGATGCTGACGAATGCCGTGTATTGCTGGTCCCTTTATTCATCGTGGTTTACGCCCCTTGTTTCGCGTTGCGCTGTGCGGCCAATTGCTGTGGCCGGTGCTGGCGTTCGCCGATACGCCTTATGACCAAATGGTTCGCGATGCACGAGCCGGCAACTACACGCCTGCGCTGGCTGTATTGCGCCAGGTGCCGGTAAACCAGGCCACCACCGGCCAGATCAGCGATCACTTGCAGATCGCCAGCTGGGCAGGCCTGGACGCTGAAGTGGTTCGGGTCTATGAAACCCAGGGGCACAATCGGGCGTTGCCGGTTCAGGCCCTGACCGCCACCGCGCGTGCCTATCGCAACCTCAAGCGCTGGGACTCGGCGACCCAGGTATACAACAAGGCCCTGGCCCTTGACCCGAAAAATGCCGACCTGCAGCTGGGGTTGGCGATGACCCAGGCCGACGCCGGTAAGCCTGACGAGGCGGTTGCCCGCGCCAAGGCTCTGGTGGCGGCGAAACCGGATGACCCTTCCCGCCGCTTGGCCCTGGCCTACGCCTTGACCCGCGCCGGTGCCACCTACGACGCATTGTTTGAATACGACCAGGCTTTCATCCGCGCCGGCAGCAAGCCCGACGTCGCTCGGGAATACGTGATTGCCCTGCAACGCGCCCGCCTGCCGGAACCGGCCTTGCGCCTGGCGCGTCAGCGGCCGGGGTTGTTGGATCCGGTCACGTTGCGCCGCCTTGAAGGTGACTTGGCCGCAGAACGCGTGCGTTTGGCCGAGCTGGCCACCCGCAGCGAAAAAGAACGTTATCTGATCGCTGATCGGGCTCTGGCCGATTACGACCAGTTGCTGACGACCTGGACGCCGGATACTCAGGCCCACGATGACGTCATCCGCTGGCGAATCGATCGCATGGGCGCCCTCAAGGCCCGCGCGCGCACCGCTGATGTGATCGCCGAATACCAGAAATTGCTCGCCGAAGGTGTGAAGATTCCGACCTATGCCCTGCGTTGGGTGGCGTCGTCCTATCTGGACCAGCGTCAGCCAGAAATCGCCACCGATTTGTATCGTCAGGTGCTAGTCGCGCCGGATGCCGATGTCGGCGACCGTCTGGAAGACAGTACCGCGCTCTATTACGCCTTGCTCGAAAGCGATAAGGCCGATGAAGCACGTCAGGTCGCTGAAGACTTGGCCAAGACCCAGAAGCCACGGGTCGAGCTCAAGGGCTTGCCGGTGGGCAATCCCAACGATGAATGGATGGACGCGCAGCAACTCGCTGCCCAGGCCGGCACCTACGGCGCTGATCTACCGTCGGGTGAGCAGCGTTTGCAGACGCTGGTGGATCAGGCCCCGGGCAACCTCGGCCTGCGTCTGGCCCAGGCCGATCTGTACCTGGCCCGGGACTGGCCACGGCGCGCCGAGAATCAGCTCAAGGAAACCGAGAGCATGGCGCCGCGGGACATCGGGCTGGAAGTTGCGCAAGGTCACACCGCCATGGATCTGCAGGAATGGCGGCAGATGGATGCGCTGACCGACGATGTGGTCGCGCGTTTTCCGGGCAACCGTCAGGTCCAGCGTTTGCAGCGCCAGCGTGCGGTCCATGACATGGCCGAGCTGCGGGTGGAGGCCTACGGCGGCAAGAGTTATGGCGGGGGCAACGGCGACGCCGGGGCGGTCAACGGCAGTCGCGATTTCGGCATCGAAACCACGCTGTACAGCCCACCTATCGATGAAGACTGGCGCGTGTTCGCCGGTGCCGGTTACGCCACCGGCGACTTCCAGGAAGGCACCGGCCACCATCGTTTTCAGCGCGTCGGGCTAGAACGCCGGACTCGCGATATGACCCTGGAGGCGGAAGTCTCCAACCATTCCTATGGCTTCGGTGACAAACAGGGCGCGCGCCTGGCGATTGCCCGAGACATCGACGATCACTGGCAGTACGGCGGCAGCCTCGAATACCTGTCGGCGCAAACGCCGTTGCGGGCCTTGAACAGCGACATCACCGCCAACGGCGGCAGCGGTTTCATCCGTTGGCGCGCCAATGAGAGCCGCGAGTGGAGGCTGGCGGTCAGCCCCTCGCACTTCAGTGACGGCAACAACCGTGTCGAAGCCTTGCTCACCGGTCGCGAGGGTGTTTACCGCGCGCCGGGGTTGCAAGTCGACCTCGGCCTGGAGGTCGGCACCAGCCATAACTCCAAGTCCGACGACGTGCCGTATTTCAACCCAAAATCCGACTTCAGCGTGCTGCCGACGGTGAACGTCAATCACGTGCTCTACCACCGCTACGAAACCTCCTGGAGCCAGCAGTTCCAGGCCGGTGCGGGCACCTATAGCCAGCGCGATCACGGGACCGGCGGCGTCGGCCTGTTGGGTTACGGCCAGCGCTACAGCTGGAACGATGTATTCGAGGTGGGCGGCCTGCTGAGCGTGATCAACCGGCCTTATGACGGCGACCGCGAAACCGATCTGCGCCTGCTCGTCGACCTCACTTACCGCTTCTAGAAGAGTTTGAAGATGCCTTTTATTTCGCGTTTCATCCTTTTGCTGGGAGCGCTGTTGATCAGCGCCTGCGCCCAGCAAGCCCCGGCCTTCGCACCGCCGTCCGAACGTCCGATGCCGGCCAATGAAAAGCCGTGGCCGAAAAACCACGTACTCGGGATCGCTTACCACGATGTCGAAGACCGTGACCCCGATCAGGCGGTGGTGGCCGTGCGCACCGAGCGTCTGCTCGAGCAACTGGCGTGGCTGCGGGAGAACAACTACAAGCCGGTCACCATCAACCAGATCATGGCCGCTCGCAACGGTGGCCCCGAGCTACCGCCACGGGCGATCGTGTTGAGTTTCGACGATGGCTATTCGAGCTTCTACACCCGCGTTTTGCCGGTGCTGCGCGCCTATAACTGGCCCGCCTTGCTGGCGCCGGTCGGGGTGTGGATCGATACGCCGCTGAACCAGCCGGTGGATTTTGCCGGTACACCGCGCAAGCGTTCGGACTTCCTGACCTGGGAGCAGATCCGCGAAATCTCCCGATCCGGCCTGGTGGAAATCGCCGCCCACACCGACGCCAACCACAAAGGCGTGTTGGCCAACCCGCAAGGCAACCTGCAACCGGCGGCCGCGACCCGGCGCTATGACGCGGCTACCGGTCGCTATGAAACTGAAGCGCAATTCCAGGCCCGGATGCGCGCCGATGTGGCGGCCATCTCGGAGAAGATCCTCAAGGTCACCGGTTACAAACCGCGTGTCTGGGTCTGGCCCTATGGCGCGGCGGACGGCACTTCGCTGCAAGTGGTCAACGAGCAGGGTTATCAGATGGCCCTGACTCTGGAAGATGGCCTCGATGCCCTCGACAACCTGATGAGCAGCCCGCGCTTTCTGGTGGCCTCGGACCCGGATGGCGAACACTTCGCCAATAGCATCGTTTCGGTGCAGACCGAATCGCCGATGCGCGTGGTGCATGTGGACCTGGACAACGTCTACGACCCGGACCCGGCCCAACAGGAAATCAACCTCGGCAAACTGATCCAGCGCATGGCCGACATGGGCGCCAATACGGTGTTTCTGCAAGCCTTCGCCGACCCTGCCGGCGATGGCCTGGTGCACTCGCTGTACTTCCCCAACCGGCACCTGCCGATGCGCGCCGATATCTTCGACCGCGTGGCCTGGCAGTTGCGCACTCGGGCTCAGGTCAAAGTCTATGCCTGGATGCCGGTGCTGAGTTTTGCCCTGGATTCGAAGCTGCCACGGGTCACTCGTTGGGACCCGAAAACCGGCATCACCTCGATCGATCCGGACCAGTACAAGCGCTTGTCGCCATTCGACCCGAACGTGCGGCGCATCATCGGTGAAATCTACGAAGACATGGCGCGCCTGACCTCGGTCGACGGCGTCCTCTATCACGATGACGCGGTGCTGTCGGACTTCGAAGATGCCGGCCCTGAAGCCCTGAAGGTTTACGCCGCCAACGGTCTGCCGGGTTCGATTGCCGCCCTGCGTGACGATCCGGCCACCTTGCAGCGCTGGACGCGTTTCAAGAGCCGCTACCTGATCGATTTCACTCACGAACTGACCGCCAAGGTCCGCGCCATTCGCGGCCCGCAAGTAAGAACGGCGCGCAATATTTTCGCCGAGCCGATGCTCAACCCCGAGAGTGAAGCGTGGTTTGCGCAGAACCTCGACGACTTCCTGGGCGCCTACGACTGGACGGCGCCGATGGCCATGCCACTCATGGAAAAACAGAGCCGCCAGCAATCCGGCCCTTGGCTCGAAACGCTGGTGGCAACGGTCAAATCGCGCCCCGGCGCACTCGAGCGCACGGTGTTCGAATTGCAGGCCCGTGACTGGACGAAAAGAACCGACGCCGACATCGACGGCGAACAGTTGGCTGACTGGATGGGCCGCCTCAAGCGTCAGGGCGCCACCAGTTTCGGCTACTACCCGGACAACTTCCTTGAGAACCAGCCGGACCTGAAAACCGTGCGGCCCGCGCTCTCCAACAAGTGGAATCCATAACATGCTGGACAGACTTCTAGCCCTGCTGGTTCTGGCGATCGTCCTTGGGGTTCCCCTCGGGCTGATCTTTCTGCTCACCGGGCAATTCCTGATGGACTTCGTGTTCTTTTATCCACTGTTCATGTCGGGACTGTGGATCGCCGGCGGCCTGTATTTCTGGCTGCATTGGGAGCGGCACTGGCCGTGGCAGGACGATACTTTGCCGCCAGCGCTGGCCGGCGAACCGCTGATCTCGATCCTGATCCCTTGCTACAACGAAGGCGACAACGCGGCCGATACCATCCATGCGGCGCTGGCCCAGCATTACCCGAACATCGAAGTGATCGCGATCAACGACGGCTCCAAGGACAACACCGCCGCGGTGCTCGATGCACTGGCGGCGCAGGATCCGCGTCTGCGGGTGCTGCACCTGGCGGAGAATCAGGGCAAGGCCGTGGCCCTGCGCATGGGTGCCATTGCGGCGCGCAGCGAGTATCTGGTGTGCATCGACGGCGACGCATTGCTGGCGCCGAACACCGCGGCGTATCTGGTGGCGCCGATGCTCGACAATGCGCGCCTCGGCGCCGTGACCGGCAACCCGCGAATCCGCACCCGTTCGACCTTGATCGGCCGCGTACAGGTCGGCGAGTTCTCGTCGATCATCGGCCTGATCAAACGCACCCAACGGGTATTCGGGCGGATCTTTACCGTCTCCGGGGTGATCGTCGCCTTCCGTCGCACGGCGCTGAACCGGGTCGGCTACTGGAGCCCGGACATGATCACCGAAGACATCGACATCAGTTGGAAGCTGCAACTGGATCACTGGAGCATTTTCTACGAGCCCCGCGCGTTGTGCTGGATCCTCATGCCGGAAACCCTCGGCGGCCTGTGGAAACAGCGTCTGCGTTGGGCCCAGGGCGGCGCCGAGGTGCTGTTCAAAAACATCCGTGGCATCTGGCAATACCGCCATCGTTACCTCTGGCCGCTGCTGTTCGAATACTGCCTCTCCACCGGCTGGGCCTTCACCTTTCTGCTGTCGGTGATTTTCTGGGGCGTCGGCAAATTCATCGAGATGCCGTCCGCCATTGCCGTTGATCACCTGATGCCACCGGCCTTTACCGGACTGCTGTTGGCAGTGGTCTGCCTGGTGCAATTCGCGGTCAGCATCCTGATCGATCGCCGTTACGAAAAGGGCCTCGGCAAGACCATGTTCTGGGTGGTCTGGTATCCGCTGGTGTTCTGGCTCATCAGCCTGCTTACCACCCTGGTCAGCTTCCCGAAAGTGCTGTTCGGTCAACATCAGAAGCGCGCGCGTTGGGTCAGTCCGGACCGGGGCATCAAGCCGCTGAATGACGATGAAGAGGAAGTCATCAAATGAAAATCATCAGAACCCGGCAGCGGCCCTTTCTGGTCGTGATCGATGTCTTTTTAACCGTGCTGGCCTGGGTCGGTCTGCTGTATTTACTGGTGCGGGGTTTGTGGCCGTTGGTCGATACCCATGACGGCCCGCGCATCGATGCGTCGTTTTTCGACGCCCTCGGCACGTTGCAGATTTACCTGTGGGTGGCGTTGTTGAACGCGGTGATCCTGATCACCTGGGCGCGTTATCAACAGCGCAAAAGCAAGAGCTTCGCCCAGCGCCGTTTGCCGGCGCCGGTGGTGGATGATCAGGGGCTCAGCAAAAGCTTCAAGCTGACCGGCGACCGATTGGCGAAACTGCGCACGCCGGGCTCGATGACCATTCATAACGATCAGGATGGCGATGTCAGTCATGTCGTTACGCACTTCTTCCCGGTCGACCCGGCTGACCTACCGCCGCCTTTGGCGCCGCTTGAGCATTCGCTGGTGATCCGCCTGTCAGCCGAAGATGACGATAACCGAGAGCCGCTGAGCCACGTCTAGATTCGCATTCCCCTGTGGCGAGGGAGCTTGCTCCCGTTTGAGTGCGTAGCACTCACAAAAACTTTGGTACATCAGAGATTTTGCGTCTGCTGCGCAGACGAACGGGAGCAAGCTCCCTCGCCACAGAGGTTTGCGCCTCGCCACAGAGTTTTACGGTGGTCGGCGGGGGAAACAGCCGTCAATTCATGTCCCGAACCAAGCGCCACGCCTCATCCACCGACAACGGCTGTTTCATCCGTTCAGCGAGCATTGCCATCGCCCGCTCTTCATCGCAGGCCACGGCCGCCGCCACCACGCCGTTCTTGCCGAACAGGCCAATAAACGGTGGATGGTCAGGATCGCCTTTGAACTCAACCTCATCCCAAGCCTGGGCGTGACCGAGGTAGTCGTAGTTTTTGCCGAAGTGCCAGGTCCAGAAATACGGCACGTCGAGGTAGCGTTCGTCGCCGCCGAGCATGTTCGCCGCCGCAATCCGCGCCTGTTGCTGGGCCAGGCGCCAGTGCTCGATCCTTTTCGGCTGGCCGTTGAGCGGGAAGGTCGCAATGTCGCCAACGGCCCAGATCCCGTCGGTCACGCGCATCCCACCGTCGACCTTCAACGACAGATCCTTTTCTTTGGGCAAATCGGCAAACGGGGCCGTTGCCGGAGTGACGCCAATGCCGACCAACACCAGATCTGCCGGCAAGCGCTGACCATTGTCCAGCAGCACCGCTTCGACTTTGCCTGCGCCTTCAATCCGGGCCGCTTCGCCATCGGTATGAAACACCACGCCGTTGGCCTCGTGCAGGGCACGAATCGCTTTGCCGACGGCATCGCCGAAGTGCGCCTCGAACGGGATGGCATGGCGGGCCAGAACGGTGACATCCAGGCCGTACTGACGCAGGGATGAAGCAGATTCCAAAGCAATGAAACTGTCGCCAACGATCACTGCCCGTTGACCAGGTTTGGCGGCTGAAAGAATCCGCTGCGCCTGCGCCTTCGAGCGCAGCACGAATACCTGCGGCAGGTCGGCGCCAGGTAGCGACAGGGTTTTGGGTATGCCGCCGGTGGCGATCACGGCGGCGTCATAGCTCAACGATTGACCATCGGCCAGGCGCAGAGTCCGGTCCGCTGCATCCAGTCCCATCACATCGCTGTTTATCCGCTCAATGCGCTGTTCTTGATAAAAATTTTCATCGCGCAGAGGTGGCACTTCGTCCGGCGGCATCTCGCCTGCAATCACGAATTTGCTCAATACCGTACGGTCGTAGCCGGCCTCGGGCTCACGGTCGATCAGCATTACCCGGCCGCCGAAGCCTTTCTCTCGCAGCGCTGCGGCACAAGCCGTACCGGCGGCACCGGCGCCGATAATGACAAAGGTCCGCTTATCATCAGCCGGCGGTGTGCTCGCGGTGGGCATCGGCTGGTCATCGACCCAGACCTCATCGTCGCGGACTTCAAGCGGGTAGCGTCGCAGACTGTCCAGGGACGGTGGCTCGCATAACGCGCCGTCTTCGAGCCGGTACGCTGCCTTGTGCCACGGGCAGATCAGCCGCCCCTCACACAGCGCACCTTTGGCCAAGGGAGCCCCGGCGTGCGGGCATTTACCCTGATAGGCGCGCAATTGATCGCCGAGCCGCAGCAAGACGATTTTCGTCTTATCGATCCGGACTTCAAGGCCACGGTCTTGGGGTACATCAGCGAAACGGGCGACGCGATGCAGGGCCATGATCGATCTCCTGGCAAGTGTTTCACTTAGGAGTTTGGCGCTTATTCCCAGGTTCAGCCAATTCTGCTGCCAGCGCACGAACGGTCCGGCTATAGTTTGCCAGCCGACGACGGCCTCACCCGCACAAGGTGCTCCGGTATGACCCGATTGACCTTTTTGAACCCTTGGCTGGCGGCCGTTGCAGTCGCCCTTTGCGCGCAGTTTCCGGCGCAGGCCCAGGAGCGTTTCACCCTCAGCATTCCCGGCGTTTCGGACAATCGTCTGTTCACGTCGGTGGCAGCCAGTGATGCCAACGGTTGTGGCGGCAAAAACCAGTCCCCGGCCTTGAGCTGGAACGCCGGCCCCCCGGGCACCCTCAGCTACGCCATCGTCATGCACGACCCGGACGGTCAGAAAGGCCTGGGTGTCGATCACTGGATTCATTACGGGATCAAGGCCGCGACTCGGCAGATCCCGGCCGGTGTCGGTGCCAAATCTGCCCTCGAAGGCGTGGGCGGCACCAACATCAAAGGCACCACCGGTTACATTGGCCCTTGCCCGCCCATTGGCGACAGCTCCCATCACTACATCATTCAGCTTTACGCCCTGGACCTGGCGCCAGACGCCTTGCCTGCCGGCCTGACCCGCGCGCAACTGATGGAACAAATCAAAGGCCATGTGCTGAAAAACAGCAGCGTGGTGCGGCGTTATCACCGCTGAAGATTTTTTCCGGCGATTAACCCGAACCTGCCGGGCTGTCCGTCTCAGAGGATGAATGAGTCAATTTCCTCCTGAGGTCAGCCCCCATGTCCCTCCCTCTGCATTTCCTCCGTCCGGCCGCCCAGGGTTTCGCCGCCGGGTTGTTGCTGGCCGTTGCCGGTTGCGGCGCTTCATCCACGCCAGACTCTGAGACGAACAGCCCGGCAGTGGTCGCGCCACCGGCTCAAGAGGCGCCGAAAACTGAAGCGTTGGTGCGCCGCGAAGCAGTCATGGCGGACACCTCGATGGCCAAGCATAACGCGCGACCGGCACCGTTAGTCGCGTTCGCGCCCATGCCGGCCGGTGAGGCTTATCCACAGGGCTATCGGGATGAGCAGCGGGAGCAATATCAGGCGTTGGCCGATAACCCGATTCACAGCGTGACCGAAGCACCGGTCTCGACCTTCAGTGCCGATGTCGACACCGGCGCTTACGCCAATGTTCGGCGCTTGCTCAATCAGGGGCGCTTGCCTCCCGAAGGGGCGGTGCGGCTGGAAGAAATGGTCAATTACTTCCCCTACGACTACGACTACGCCTTGCCCACCGATGGCTCGCCGTTCGGCGTGACCACCGAGCTGGCGCCGTCGCCGTGGAACCCGCATACCCGATTGCTGCGCATCGGCATCAAGGCATCCGATCGCGCGGTGGCGCAACTGGCCCCGGCGAACCTGGTGTTTCTGGTGGACGTGTCCGGCTCCATGGACCGTCGCGAAGGTTTGCCGCTGGTCAAAAGCACCCTGAAATTGCTGGTCGATCAATTGCGCGAGCAGGACCGGGTTTCACTGGTGGTCTATGCCGGAGAGACTCGCGTCGTCCTGGAGCCAACTTCCGGACGGGAAAAAGCGAAAATTCGTACCGCCATCGATCAATTGACTGCGGGCGGCTCGACCGCCGGCGCGTCGGGTATCGAACTGGCTTATCAAATGGCGCAACAGGCGTTTATCCCCAAAGGCATCAACCGCATCCTGCTGGCCACCGATGGTGATTTCAACGTTGGCATCAGCGACTTCGACAGCCTCAAGCAAATGGCTGTGGATAAACGCAAGACCGGCGTGTCCCTGACCACCCTGGGTTTTGGTGTGGATAACTACAATGAACACCTGATGGAACAACTGGCCGACGCTGGCGACGGTAACTACGCCTACATCGACAACCTGCGCGAGGCGCGCAAAGTGCTGGTGGATCAGCTCGGTTCGACTTTGGCGGTGGTGGCCAAAAACGTGAAGCTGCAGGTGGAGTTCAATCCGGCGCAGGTCAGCGAATATCGGCTGCTGGGTTATGAGAATCGCGCCTTGAAACGCGAGGATTTCAGCAACGACAAAATAGATGCCGGAGAAATCGGTGCAGGACATACGGTGACCGCGTTGTATGAAATTGTGCCCAAGGGCGAGAAGGGCTGGCTGGAACCGCTGCGCTATGGCACTGCTGGGGCCGATGTTTCCGCAAAAACCGGGGAAATGGCGATGTTGCGAGTGCGTTATCAGTTGCCGGAAGGTGGGAATAGTCGCTTGATCGAGCGGCCAATCCTGAAGGGGGAGGCCGGCAAACTCTCGGCCGCCAGCGATGACCTGCGCTTTGCCGCCGCCGTCGCTGCCTTTTCCCAGCAACTCAAGGACGGGCGTTACACCGGTGAGTTCACCCTGAAGGACACCGAAGCCCTGGCCCGTGGCGCACGGGGCGATGATCAATTCGGCCTGCGCGGTGAGTTCGTGCAGTTGGTGGAGTTGGCGCAGAGCCTGCGAACCCCGACGGCTTCGAATCAACAGCCCCATGACAACCGGATAGAGTGAAAGAGGCCAGCACTGACATGTCCGATCCTGTAATCAGCTCAGCCGCCGGCAGCGACGAATCGCTGCTGGCGCGCTACCGCTCGGGCGACGGGCCGGCGTTCGAAGTTTTGTACGCCCGCCATCGCCAGGGCCTGTATCGATTCCTCCTCGGCCTCAGCGGCAAGCCCGAACTGGCCGAAGAGGTGTACCAGGAAACCTGGCTGAGCCTGATCCGCAGCACCAGTCAGCCACAAGGTCGGGCGAACTTTCGTACCTGGCTCTACCAGATTGCCCGCAACCGGCTGATAGATCACTGGCGCAAACACGGAATCCACAACCCCTTGCACGACAGCTATGACGAGCAAACCCATGCACTGATCGATGACGCGGCCGACCCCGAACAACTGCTAAGCCTGAGCCGCGACGGTCAACGACTCGAAACCGCCCTGCAAACCTTGCCCGCCGACCAGCGCGAAGTGTTCCTGCTGCGCGCCCACGGCGACCTCGACCTGCCGCAGATCGCCACCCTCACCGAAACACCGCTGGAAACCGTAAAAAGCCGCTTGCGCTACGCCCAGCAAAAACTGCGTCGGCTGCTGGCCGAGGAGGTACTGACATGACTGACGCCCGACAAACACCGCCATCGCCCGACGATGAAGTGCTCAAGCATTTTCGCGATCACAGCAGCGGCGAACCACCGGCGCATCTCGACGCCTTCATCCTCGCAACGGCCCATCGCGAAGCTCCCGCGCCGAAGCCGAACCTGTGGCAGCGCTGGCTCCGAGCCTGCCAGCAACCCCGTTGGCAGGTTGCGTTCGCCAGCCTCGTCGGCGTCGCACTGATGCTGGCGCTGGTACAGCGCACGCCGGAGCAACTGCCGAGTTATGACTTCGCGCCTGCGCCAAAAGCGTCCGCACCGCTCTCCAAGCAGGAAGCCGCTGAAGCGAATGAACCCGCTGCTCGCGCCCAGGCTGCGCCGGCCGGAGCAATGTCCGCGCCCGCACCGGCTGCGCCAATGGCGGAATTTTCTGCACCGTTGCAGCGCGAGTCGATCAATAGCGAAATGGCTGACGAAGCAAAACTCAGCAAACGCGCCGCCGCGCCGGCCAAGTCATTGGATGATCAATTACGTGAAGTGATACGCCTGCAAGACGCCGGTCAAACCCAAGCCGCCGAGGCGCTGATGACGACACTGCACAGGCGCTTCCCCAAGGAAAACCTCACGGCCCGACTCAAGGATTTGCAGAAGAAATGAGGTGAACAGCGGTCGGCAAATTTGGCATCGACACCCGAAAGCGCGCACTATCGGCCTATAGCCGATGCGTTGGAGGATGCCGTGGCCCAAAAAATCGACCGCATCGCCCAAATGCTCAACTGCCCGGTGAAGGGGGAGGAACTGCGGCGGGCAGTGACTGAGAGTCGTAAGGAGTTTCTTCTGGCGAAACAGGCAGAAGAAACGCTTGAGGAAGACGTTCTTGATGATGAAGTGGTCGAGGACGAAGAGGATGATGATTACGACGAGTTTGACTGGACGACTGAATGAAAAAACCGCTTCGGCGGTTTTTTGTCATTGATAAATGCTGTTTGACCTTGAGTCCATCTAGGTGTGTTTTACGCAACAGGTGTAGGGGGCGGTAGCAGCAGCGCCGCTGACTACCCAAGAAACTACCCAAGAAACTACCCAAGAAACTACCCAAGAAACCGCCCAAGAAACTACCCAAGAACTACCCAAGAACTACCCAGAAAATGTTGTGGGGTAAGGCGATGAGCATCGACAGCGACTGGTTCATCCGCACGCGGCAGACCTGAAACGAGTCAGCGATTCGAACCGTCAAGTTTTCCTTGACGGTTGCCTCTGCCTTGACTGGATCACCAGTGCCTACCGGCAGTTGACGAGAAGTCCTCAACCCTTACAATCACCCACAACACGGCCCCTGTCGGTTGATGCGCTTCGGTGCTGAGACTGCTCAGGGGTTTTTTATTGCCTGGATTTTTCCGCCCTGCCAGTCGAGTTTCTGCCAGTCTTGGTCAATCCTCATCCGTCCAGGCCCAGATAGATAAGGATTCGCGGTTGCTTTCTTTTGCCTGGTATCATAATTTCATACCATGAATAACAAACAGCTCAGCACCCTGAAAGCAATATTCTCAAGGCCGACCCCAGCCACGCTGGAGTGGGCCCGTATCGAGTCTTTATTCGGCGCCGCTGGTGCCAAGACCATTGAAGGCAATGGGTCCCGGGTACGCTTTGAGCTGAACGGTGTGGTTGCCACCTTTCACCGACCACACCCGGACAAAGAAGCAAAGCCCTACCAGGTTCGTGATGCTCGGGCTTTCCTTGAACAAGCAGGAGTCACCCCATGAACGTAATGAATTACAAAGGCTATGCCGCCCGAATTGAATACAGCGAGGAAGATGGCCTGTTTGTCGGCCATATCGCTGGTATTAGAGATGTCGTTGGGTTTCACGGCGAGTCAGTGCAGGAGCTTCGAAATGCATTCGAAGAGGCCGTTACTGATTATCTGGATACTTGCGCTAAGCTCGGACGTGCGCCGCAGAAGCCCTATTCTGGCAATCTCAGTCTACGTTTAGCACCGGCACTCCACGCAACTGTCGCCGTAAAAGCGCAGTTAGCCCACAAGAGTATCAATCAGTGGGTAGCTGAGGTTCTTGATCGTGAGGTGCATGCCTGACCGCTGTCATTGCACCTTCTTGAAAAGAAGCCAGAAGGTGTAAACCTTATTCAGGACGAGACAATACCCACAAAAAAGCCCCAGACCCAACGGCCTGAGGCTTTCTCACTTCTACATATGGTGCACCAGGCGGGATTCGAACCCACGACCCCTGCCTTCGGAGGGCAGTACTCTATCCAGCTGAGCTACTGGTGCGATGCGGGCGCCATGATACTCATATGCACTGCGGGCGTCCATGCTGGTGAATCGTCTGCCTTTTTCAAAAGCGTAACCTGCGTTTGCTACGCTGATCCGAAAAAATAGGCAAATGCGGCGTTTTCGTTCTTTTTTTCGAACAGCCTATTGTCCTTTACCCCCTTTGATCCTAGGATTCGTTTGAGATTTCAAACGCTCTTGTCTGGGTGCTGAACCGCACGAGTTCGATCAGTGCGCTATTTATGTGCTTCAGCCCGGTGAATGATTTCCCTGACGGCAGCCTATAAGGCGCCTTTCTACAATCATAATTCGCTCCGCCTCGCGCGGTGCTGTTAAGGAAAGCCGACATGCAGCTTAAAGACACCCAGTTGTTCCGCCAGCAAGCCTTTATCGATGGCGCTTGGGTCGATGCGGACAACGGTCAGACGATCAAGGTCAATAACCCGGCAACGGGCGAAATTCTGGGCACTGTGCCGAAAATGGGCGCTGCCGAAACCCGCCGTGCGATTGAAGCCGCTGATAAAGCGCTGCCGGCCTGGCGTGGCCTGACCGCCAAGGAGCGCGCGAACAAGCTGCGTCGCTGGTTCGAACTGATCATCGAGAACCAGGACGACCTGGCGCGCCTGATGACTCTGGAGCAAGGCAAGCCATTGGCTGAGGCCAAGGGCGAGATCGTTTACGCCGCTTCCTTTATCGAGTGGTTCGCTGAAGAAGCCAAGCGCGTTTACGGTGACGTGATTCCGGGCCACCAGCCAGACAAGCGCCTGATCGTGATCAAGCAGCCGATCGGTGTGACCGCTGCGATTACTCCGTGGAACTTCCCTGCCGCGATGATCACCCGTAAAGCCGGCCCGGCCCTGGCCGCTGGTTGCACCATGGTGCTCAAGCCGGCTTCGCAAACCCCGTTCTCGGCGTTCGCCCTGGCTGAACTGGCTCAGCGTGCCGGTATTCCGAACGGCGTGTTCAGTGTGGTGACCGGCAGCGCCGGCGATATCGGCAGCGAGCTGACCGGCAACCCGATCGTGCGCAAACTGTCCTTCACCGGTTCGACCGAAATCGGTCGTCAGTTGATGACCGAGTGCGCCAAGGACATCAAGAAAGTTTCGCTGGAACTGGGCGGCAACGCTCCGTTCATCGTGTTCGACGACGCGGACCTGGATAAGGCCGTCGAAGGCGCGATCATTTCCAAGTACCGCAACAACGGTCAGACCTGCGTCTGCGCCAACCGTCTGTACATTCAGGATTCGGTCTACGACGCGTTCGCCGAAAAACTGAAAGTGGCCGTGGCCAAACTCAAGATCGGCAACGGTCTGGAAGACGGCACCACCACTGGCCCGCTGATCGACGAAAAAGCCGTGGCCAAGGTGCAAGAGCACATTGCTGACGCCGTCGGCAAAGGCGCTACCGTGCTGGCGGGTGGCAAGAGCATGCAAGGCAACTTCTTCGAGCCGACCATCCTGACCAACGTGCCGAACAACGCTGCCGTGGCCAAGGAAGAAACCTTCGGTCCATTGGCGCCACTGTTCCGCTTCAAAGACGAAGCCGATGTGATCGCGATGTCCAACGACACTGAGTTCGGTCTGGCCTCGTACTTCTATGCTCGTGACCTGGGCCGTGTGTTCCGTGTGGCTGAAGCCCTGGAATACGGCATGGTCGGCGTCAACACCGGGTTGATCTCCAACGAAGTCGCGCCGTTCGGCGGCATCAAGGCGTCGGGCCTGGGCCGTGAAGGCTCCAAGTACGGCATTGAAGATTACCTGGAAATCAAATACCTCTGCCTGGGCATCTAAGGCAAGGCATTGCTTCAAGCGCAAAGGGCACGAGAGCGCTGTCCCTTTGCGACGCTTCAAACGGAATTTTCTCTGTGGCCGGGAAAGCTGTGGCAGTCGATCATCGCATGCTGCCGTAGTTGCCTCCCCGCCGCATTTTCCTTGAACCACGCCGCCCGATGAGCGGTGAATGAGGACACTATGAGCAAGACTAACGCATCCCTGATGAAACGCCGCGAAGCTGCTGTACCGCGCGGTGTTGGCCAGATTCACCCGATCTTCGCCGAGTCCGCGAAGAACGCCACCGTGACCGACGTTGAAGGTCGCGAGTTCATCGACTTCGCCGGCGGTATCGCCGTGCTGAACACCGGTCACGTGCACCCGAAAATCATCGCCGCCGTTACCGAGCAGCTGAACAAGCTGACCCACACCTGCTTCCAGGTACTGGCCTACGAGCCGTACGTGGAAGTGTGCGAAAAAATCAACGCCAAGGTGCCAGGTGATTTCGCCAAGAAAACCCTGCTGGTAACCACCGGCTCCGAAGCCGTGGAAAACTCGATCAAGATCGCCCGCGCCGCCACTGGCCGTGCTGGCGTAATCGCGTTCACCGGGGCTTACCACGGTCGCACCATGATGACCCTGGGCCTGACCGGTAAAGTCGTGCCTTACTCGGCCGGCATGGGCCTGATGCCAGGCGGCATCTTCCGCGCGTTGTACCCGAACGAACTGCACGGTGTGAGCATCGATGATTCGATCGCCAGCATCGAGCGCATCTTCAAGAACGACGCCGAGCCGCGTGACATCGCTGCCATCATCATCGAGCCAGTTCAGGGCGAAGGCGGTTTCTACGTCGCGCCTAAAGAGTTCATGAAGCGTCTGCGCGCCCTGTGCGACCAGCACGGCATTCTATTGATCGCTGACGAAGTACAGACTGGCGCTGGCCGTACCGGCACCTTCTTCGCCATGGAACAGATGGGCGTTGCCGCCGACCTGACCACCTTCGCCAAATCCATCGCTGGCGGTTTCCCGCTGGCCGGTGTGTGCGGCAAGGCCGAATACATGGACGCTATCGCTCCAGGCGGCCTGGGCGGTACTTACGCCGGTAGCCCGATCGCTTGCGCCGCGGCCCTGGCCGTGATGGAAGTGTTCGAAGAAGAGCACCTGCTGGACCGTTGCAAAGCGGTTGGCGAGCGTCTGGTGACTGGCCTCAAAGCCATCCAGGCCAAGTACCCGGTCATCGGCGAAGTGCGTGCCCTGGGCGCGATGATCGCGGTCGAGCTGTTCGTCGACGGCGACAGTCACAAGCCGAACGCGGCTGCTGTGGCATCGGTTGTGGCCAAGGCGCGTGACAAGGGCCTTATCCTGCTGTCGTGCGGCACCTACGGCAACGTTCTGCGCGTACTGGTACCGCTGACCTCGCCGGACGAGCAACTGGACAAAGGCCTGGCGATCATCGAAGAGTGCTTCGCCGAGCTGTGATCCGAGTGCTCTGATTCATTTGTGATCTGATCGACAAAAAACCCGCTTCGGCGGGTTTTTTTATGGTGCTTGAAACACATCAGGGCAATTGAGCTGTATCGAATGGCCATCATTGACTAAGGTGCAAGCATTGCCGTTGGAGTGTGCGATGACTGCTGTGGTTTTACCCGCTGTACCGCGTGTGCTGATTGCCGAGGCGGACCCTTGGTCTCGCGATCTGCTCAAGCAGGTGTTGTTGAATGTGCGCTGCGACGCGCGGCTGGACCTGTGTGCCGATGGTCAGGAGACCTTGCAGCTGTTGGCGGAAAATCCTTATGACCTGGTAATCGTCGACTGGGAGTTGCCTGGCGTCGATGGCCTGAACGTTCTGCGCAGTGTTCGCCAGCGTAAGCGTAATCCGCCGCTGCCCTTCATTCTGATGAGCAGCCGTAACGACAGCGCCAGCGTGCGCGAAGTCTTGCCCCTGGCGCCCACGGCGTACCTGACCAAACCCTTGAACATCGAAAACCTGACCCAGCGCCTACAGGATTTGTTGCTGAATGCCGGCGAAGAGGTGTCCTGTGAGGCGCCGTCATTGGCGCCAGGCATGACCTTGTCGGTGTATCTGGAGCGACGTCGCGAACTGGCGGAGGGTGCGCCGTTGATGACCGATGTGCAGGTGGCGATCAAACGTAGCCTCAATCCCGATGGCCTCGATCTGACGCGGCTGGAAGACGAAATCCGCACTGATCCGCAAATTACCGCTGTCCTGATCGCCGCCGCCAACAGCGCAGCCCAGCATCATGGCGTCGCTGTGCAAACCCTGGCCCAGGCGCTGCAACGCTTGGGCACCGGGCAAAGCATGAACCTGATTCTGGGGCTCGCTCTCAAACGCAGTGCCCGGCTCAGTGATCCGCAGCTGGCGGACTATGCCGAGCGTTATTGGGAGTTGTCGCTGCACACCGCCGAATACGCCCGGACACTGGCGCGTTTGCTGGATCTGGATCAGGCGCGCTGTTATTGCGCAGGCATGCTGCATTGCCTCGGCGACCTGGCGTTGCTGCGTTGTTTGCAGGAGTGGAAGCAGGCCGGCGGTGAGCTGGATGAATGGCAAGAAGTCGGCGATGTATTGGCCGAATTCGGCGCGGCCTATGGTTCGGCGCTACGGACCCGCTGGCGGCTGCCCTTGGAGCTGCGGGAGCTGATTGCGGCGGTTTACCAACTCGGTGGCGGGGTTTACTCCCGTGAAGCGCTGGTGATGAACATGGCCGCGCAACTGGCGCGCCTGACCGAGCATGAGGGGATCGAGGCGCTGGCCAAGAGCCGCACAGCGCGGTTGCTCAAGATCGGATTGCCGGAATTGATGCGTTTGCGCAAAAAATAAGCTCAACTCAAACCCTGTAGGAGCGAGGCTTGCCCGCGATGAGGGGCTGACATTCAGCATTGATGTAGGCTGATAGTCCGCCATCGCGGGCAAGCCCGCTCCCACAAGTTTTGCGTTGAATTTCGATTCGAGCTCAGCCAGAGATAATCCGGTTCTTGCCCTGGCGCTTGGCCTGGTACATCGCCGCATCGGCGCGGGCGAACAGCCTGTCGATGCTTTCATCCTCGTATGTAAGGCTGCTCAGGCCCTGGCTGACGGTGATGCCGAAGGTCTGGTTGTCATGGCTGAAGCTTAACCGCTGAATTTCCCGTTGCAGACGCTCGGCCACTTGCATGGCCATGTCCGGTGCACAGCCGGGGAACACGGCTGCGAATTCCTCACCGCCGATCCGTCCGAACAGATCACCACGCCGCAGGGCCGCGCGACCGCTCTCGGCGATGCGTTGCAGCACCTTATCGCCCTCCTGATGGCCGTAGGTGTCATTGACCACTTTGAAGTCATCGATGTCCAGCAGCAGGAACGCCATCGGCGCACCGTTCAACCGCGCCTGCTCGAATTCGCGATGGGCGCATTCGAAGAAGTGTCGGCGATTGCTGCTTTGGGTCAACACGTCGGTGCTGGCTAGATGTTGCAGCTCGGCTTCCATCTGCTTTTTTTCGGTGATGTCTTCGGCAATGCCGACGATGATCACCGGTTGGCCCGGCTCGGCCTGACGGTTGATGAAACACTTGTCGCTGAGCCAGCGCACCTGGCCGTCGGCAGCGATGATGCGGTACTCGCGGTCTTCAACGGCGCCTTTGACCAGCACTTGCGCCAGGCTGCGCTCGGCGTAGTCCAGATCGTCGGGATAGACGCTGTCGCGCCAGTGGTTGTAGTCGGACAGCAACAGACCGGCGGGGCGGCCGAAAATCCGTTCATAGGCCGGGCTGACGTAAAGCACCTGACGGGTTTCCCAGTTGTATGCCCAAAGCACGGCGTTGACGCTGACCAGCAGCGAGCTGAACAGCTGTTCGCGTTCGCTCAGGCGTGCCACTTCACCCTGGGCATGCATCAGCGCCATCAGGGTTTGCGCGGCCTCGGGCCACTGTGGAATGGATGTGTCTTGTAGGCTTTTATTAACCATCGGCACAAATCTCAAAGGGCGTGCCGCTATGTCGACAGCGGCCAAGAACAGAGCCCGCCTGGATGGCGAAGTGTCTTTGAGATAGGGGATTTGGAGCGAAGTTCCCGCCTTGGGTGGCGAGAGAGCATGCTCCCGCCGGGCGGTTAAAACACGTCGCTGGTTTGCGATGGCTTCACCGTCAAGCGGGTGGGGGCAAGCCCGAAGGGCGGATCGGATACGTAGGAGCCAGGGTTGGGGGGGGGGGGGGGGGGGGGGGGGGGGGGGGGGGGGGGGGGGGGGGGGGGGGGGGGGGGGG
>NZ_JBXAOA010000030.1:0-55644 GCF_058802325.1 Pseudomonas sp. GW822-FHT02E03
CCCCCCCCCCCCCCCCCCCCCCCCCCCCCCCCCCCCCCCCCCCCCCCCCCCCCCCCCCCCCCCCCGCTCCCACAGGAGGACATGCCCGGTTCCAGGATCTACGTTAACTGACAGGTACTCAGCCCATGCGCAGTTTTTTCCATCCCGAACAATTGCTCCACCATCCACGCAGCTACTACTCCCGCGGGCAGATGCGTACGCCCCAGGAAGTGCCCGAGCGCGCCCAACGGCTGGTGCAGGCGTCGAAGGCGCTGGGCTTCACGGTTGAGCAACCGGCCGATGCCGGACTCGATCCACTGCTGGCGGTCCACGGTGCGCCATACCTCACGTTCTTGCAGGAAGCTCATCAACGCTGGAAGGAAATCCCCGAGGATTGGGGCGATGAAGTGATGTCGAACATCTTCGTCCGCGAGCCCAATGCCTTGCGCGGAATTCTTGCCCAAGCCGCGTGTTATCTGGCGGACGGCAGTTGCCCGGTGGGTGAGCAAACCTGGCGCTCGGCCTATTGGTCGGCGCAAAGCGCGATTGCCGGTGCCCAGGCGTTGCTCGATGGCGAGCCCGCCGCGTACGCCTTGTGCCGTCCACCCGGTCACCATGCCCGGGCCGAAGCGGCCGGTGGTTTCTGCTATGTGAACAACGCGGCGGTGGCGGCTCAGGTGTTGCGTGCAGGGTTTGAGCGAGTTGCGCTGCTCGACACCGACATGCACCACGGTCAGGGGATTCAGGAGATTTTCTACGACCGCGATGACATGCTGTACGTCTCGGTGCACGGTGATCCGACCAACTTCTATCCGGGGGTTGCCGGGTTCAGCGATGAGCGCGGCGTCGGGGTGGGGGAGGGGTTCAACCTCAACTTGCCGATGGCCCATGGCGCCAGTGAGGCGGACTTTCTTGCGCAGCTGGAAGTGGCCTTGGCAGCGGTGAAGGAGTTCGGCGCGCAGGTGCTGGTGCTGTCCCTGGGGTTCGATATTTTCGAGCTGGACCCGCAGAGCAAAGTGGCGGTGACGCGGGAAGGCTTTGCGCGGCTGGGCGAGCGGATTCGCAGCCTTGGGTTGCCGTGTCTGATTGTGCAGGAGGGCGGGTATCATCTGGAGAGCCTTGAGGATAATGCCCGGGCGTTTTTTGTTGGGCCGCAGGTGTGGCAGCTCTGAGTTTGATGGTGACTGATAGATGGCTATCGCGGGCAAGCCCGCTCCCACAGTTGATTGAGTTGAACCGCAGATTTGTGGACGACGCTGCACCTGTGGGAGCGGGCTTGCCCGCGATGAACGATAACTCGGTCCACCAGATCAAACACAAGCGCTGTAAGGCACTTGCCATAGCCCTGACGTTAACGTAAAGATTGCGACAGGGCGCTGAACTTGAAAAAGCGCAGGGCGGACCGATCCGGAGCGCTTGATGACGCTAATAAAAACAACTTCCCCCAAGCTACACCGCGAAGCTCGATTGGCGCGGGAAAAACTTCATCTCGAAGGCGCCGTCCCCGATGGCGTATTGCGCGCGGAAATCGATGCGTCGTGGCGGCGCAGTCTCAACCATGGCGTGCATTTCAATGCCAAGCACGAGCTGGCGCTGGAATCGAGTGCGAGCCTGGAGGTGCTGCTGGCGAGCAATCGACTGCTGATCGACGCGGCGATGCCGGCCATCGACTATCTGGCCGAGCGTCAGGGCAAGGAAGGGCTGATCATCCTGGCCAACTCCGACGCCACTATCCTCGCTGCCGAAGGTTGCGCCGACCGCTTCAAGGGCAGCGGCCTGCAAGACATCACCCTCGGCGCCTGCTGGAGCGAAGCGGCGCGCGGCACCAATGCGCTGGGCACTGCATTGGTGGAAGCCCGGCCAACGATGATCGATTGTGGCGAACATTACCTCGACCGCCTGACCGATTTCTCCTGCACCTCGGTGCCGATTTATTGCCCGCAGGGCGACATCCTGGGCGTCCTCGACCTGACCCGCGAAGGCCCGCTCGGCCGCGCTCATGACAGCACTGCATTGCTGGCCATGGCCGTCAGCCAGATCGAAAGTCGCGTGTTCAACGCCAGCTATCCGGAGCAGATCGTGCTGGCCTTCCACAGTCGTCGGCAATACCTCGAATCCCCTTGGCAGGGCTTGCTGGCAGTGAGCCTCGGCGGGCAGATTCTCGCGGTCAGCGCCCAGGCTTGTCAGTTGCTCCATGCCGAGCGCTCGGCGCTGGTTGGTCGACGCTGCGAAGAGTTTCTGGGCGTCGATGGCCTGCAACTGTTATCGCGTCTGCATCAGGGCGGGGTCGGCAGTTTGCAAACCGCTAAAGGCGAATTTTTCTACAAAGCCCTGCGCGCACCGCAGCGGTCGATCAACGTCAGCACCCCAGCGCGCACCCCGGCCAAAACCGCCAAACCTCAACCGGATCTTGAGTCCCTGGCCGGTAGCAATGCCCGTTACGCCCGGGCGTTGCGCATGGCGCGCCAAGGTCTGGCCAATGATCTGCCGGTGTTGCTGCTGGGCGAAACCGGCACGGGTAAGGAAGTCATTGCCCGGGCGCTGCACATGGCCGGAACGCGCTGCGACAAACCTTTCGTCGCGGTGAACTGCGCGGCAATTCCCGAAGGCCTGATCGAGTCGGAGCTGTTCGGCTATCGCGAAGGTGCTTTCACCGGCTCGCGCCGTGGCGGGATGATCGGGCGCTTGCAACAGGCCCATGGCGGCACGTTGTTCCTCGATGAAATCGGTGACATGCCGTTGGCCTTGCAGGCCCGTTTACTCAGGGTGTTGCAGGACCGCAAAGTCGCGCCACTGGGCGCTGGGGAAGAGCAAGACATCGACATTGCACTGATTTGCGCCACTCACCGCGACCTCAAGCGTCTGGTGGAAGACAAACACTTCCGTGAGGACCTGTTCTACCGGGTCAACGGCATCAACGTGATGCTCCCGGCCCTGCGCGAACGCGACGACTTCAACGGCCTGGTCGATCGTTTGCTGGCCAAACTCGATGCGCCGAAGGTGGTCCTGCATGACGATTTGAGCCGCTTGCTCGGCGGCTATCACTGGCCGGGCAACATCCGCCAATTGGAAATGGTTTTGCGCACCGCGCTGGCCATGCGCGAGCCGGGGGATACCGTGCTCACCCTCGACCATTTGCCCGACAGCATGCTCGACGAATTGACCGCCGGCGAACGCCCCCAGAGCGGCAGTATTCGCGAAAATGAACTGGAGCTGATTCGCCAGTCTCTGGACACTCACCAAGGCAACGTCTCGGCCGCCGCCGACGCCCTGGGCATCAGTCGCGCGACCCTGTACCGCAAGCTTAAACAGTTGCGCTCGTGATGCTGCGCTTGATCGTTCGGCTGATCGACAGCCAGAACCCCGAGGCCCTGCGAGCGGCGTTGCGCTGGCTGTACAGCTTCGTGCGCCCGCATCGATTGGCGATTGCCGGGTTGCTTGGGCTGTCGGTCTGCGCCTCGTCGCTGGTATTGGTGCAGCCCTGGCTGACCAAACTGCTGATTGATGACGGCCTGCTGGCACGCAATTTTCCGATGCTGGTGCTGATCGCCGGGTTGATGATCGTCGCCGGGTTGTTGGGCACGGCGCTGTCGGGTATCAATCGGTATCTGCACACGCGACTGTCCGGACGGATTCTGTTTAGCCTGCGCGATGACCTCTATCGGCATTTGCAGACGCTCTCGCCGAGCTTCTATGGCCAGCGGCGAATCGGCGATTTGATGTCGCGCCTCGATGGCGATGTCGCGGAGATCCAGCGCTTTGCCGTGGACTCGCTGTTCTCTGCGGTGTCGAGCGTGATCGGTCTGGTGGTCGCCGTGGCGATGTTGGTGACCCTGTCGTGGCAACTCTCGCTGCTGGCCTTGGTGCTGATTCCGCTCGACGTGCTCTGGCTGCGCTGGATGCGGCGCAAGGTCGAGCGCGATGTGCGGCAGTTGCGCGAGCGTTCGGCGGACATGTCCTCGTTCATGGTCGAGACCTTGCCGGTGATGAAATTCATCCAGTCCGCCGGTCAGCAACAGCGCGAAGCGCGGCGGCTGGAGACGTTGGGCCAAGGGTACATGGGCCAGTTGTTGCGCCTGCAAGTCACCGAGTTTTTCACTCAAGCGGTGCCCGGCACGCTGACGTCGTTGTCGCGGGCCTGTGCGTTTTTGATTGGCGGTTACTGGGTGGTGCAGGGGACTTGGCAACTGGGCGCGCTGATCGCGTTTTCGACCTATCTGGGGATGGCGGTCGGGCCGGTGCAGAGCCTGCTCGGGCTCTACGTCGCGATTCAGCGGATGACGGTCAGCCTCGGGCGAGTCATGGAATTGCGCGGTGAAGAACCGACTGTCCTCACGCCGGTTACGCCGCAGCCGATGCCGGCTTCTGGCGAGCTGCGTTTCGACAACGTGCACTTCAGCCATCCCGGTCGCCCGACAACCTTGCGTGGCATCGAGGCGCGAATTCCTTACGGTTTGAAAGTCGCCCTGAGCGGCGGCTCCGGTGTCGGTAAATCGACCCTGATTGACCTGCTGCAACGGCATCACGATCCGCAGTCCGGTCGGGTGTTGCTGGGGGAGGTCGATCTGCGCGAGCTGGACCTGTTTCAGCTGCGTCGGCGGATTGCCGTAGTCAGCCAGGACATCGTGCTGTTTCGCGGCAGCCTCGCCGACAACCTGGCCTACGCCGTGCCGGACGCCAGTCGCGAAGCGATCGCCGAAGTGGCACGGCTGGCGCAGCTCGACAGCTTGATCGAATCCCTGCCCGAAGGCCTCGACAGTCCTTTGGGCGAGCGCGGCCAGCAGTTGTCCGGCGGGCAGAAACAGCGCATCGCCATCGCCCGGGCGCTGTTGCAGGATCCGTTGATTCTGGTGCTGGACGAAGCGACCTCGGCGGTCGATGAAGCCACCGAGCGCGAAGTGATCGAGGCCATCGACCGGCTGTTCGCCGGACGTACGCGGATTCTGATCAGCCATCGTCCCTCGACACTCGCCGATGCCGATCTGCGCTTTGAATTGCTGGATGGTGTGCTCACTTCAAAAACGGTGCCGCATGAAGCCTGAACTGCGGATTGGCGTGGTGGACAGCGGCCACTCGGCGGCGCAACGGGTGCAGGTGGTTGCCGGTCGACGGTTCTCGTTGCTGGAAGACGGATTGGCTGAAAGCGATTTGCGCGACGACCCGCTGGGGCACGGCAGCGCGGTGATCGAGGCCATCGGCCGACGGGCGCCATCGGCGGTTTTTTGTGTAGCCCAGGTGTTCGACCAGCGCGGGGTCACCAGCGCCTTGCAGATCGCCACGGCCATCGATTGGCTGGTGGCGCAGGATGTGCGATTGATCAATCTGAGCCTCGGTTTGCGCCAGGATCGCAGTCTGTTGCGTGAAGCCTGCGCAGCAGCGGTGGCGCGGGGCATTCTGCTGTGTGCGTCCAGCCCGGCGCAGGGCGAGGGCGTGTTTCCGGCGAATTATCCGCAGGTGCTGCGGGTCACCGGTGATGCGCGTTGCGCCGAGCAGGAATGGTCGTGGCTCAACAGCGCCCAGGCAGATTTTGCCGCGTGTGTTCACGGCACCTATCCGGGGCAGTCCGGCGCGAGCCTGGGTTGTGCGGCACTGAGCGGGCACATTGCGAGTTTCCTCGTGGCAAATCCCGAGGCGAGCAACGAACAAGTTGTCGAGTGGCTGCGGGAGAACGCTCGTTATCGCGGCCCTGAACGGCGCATCGGAGCATGAAGCCGATTGTGATTCTTGGCGCCGGACCTGCGGGGGCGGCGGTCGCTCTGGGGCTGCGACGGCTCGGGTACCCGGTGACGCTGGTCAGTGAGTGGCGCCGGTTTGCGGCGTTGGAAGGGGTTTCGGTGCGGGTGCTGGAGGCCTTGCGTGGCGCGGGGCTGCATCAAGCGTTGGCGGATGCGACGCAGCCTTCCCAACGGCAGGTGTCGTGGAACGGTCAGCAGCATGCGCAGAACATCGAATTTTTACTGGATCGCCCGAGTTTTGATCGAGGCTTGCGCGAGGATTTGCGGCTGGCCGGTGTCGAGCTGATCGAAGGCCGGGTGCTGACGGTACAGTCGTCGGCTTCGGGGCATCGAATCGAACTGGAAGGGCGCGAAGCACTGGTCGCGGATTTTCTGGTGGAGGCCCGCGGTCGCCAGGCACCGACCCTCGGTAAAGGTCAGCGTGGGCCGGAGACGGTCAGCTTGCTCAATCGCTGGCAAGGCGCGCCGGGCACCACCGCCAGCGCTGTGGAAAGCCTTGAGGACGGTTGGGCCTGGATGGCGCGCCGGGCCGACGGCCAGTGCTATTGGCAATGGACGGTGGACGTGGCCAGTGCCGAGTTGCCGGGCAAGGCCATGTTGCTCGATTACTGCCGTCAGCGGCGCCAAAGTTCGGCGTTGGCGCGGGCGTTCTTCGGTGCCGAACCTGAGATCGATCTACAGCTGCATGCCCGCAGCAGCACGGCGATTCTGTGTCCGCAGGTCTGTGGCGATCACTGGATTCGGGTGGGCGACGCGGCGATGGCGGTGGACCCGTTGTCAGGTAATGGCATCTTTCAGTCATTGTCTTCGGCGTTGCAGGCGCCGACCGTGATCAACACGCTATTGCGCAAGCCTGAGCGGGCGTTGCTGGCACAGCGTTTTCATCAACAGCGGGTAGAGCAGTTGTTTTGGCGTTTTGCGCGTATTGGCCGGGACTTTTATGCCGATGAACAGCGTTGGCCGGATCAGCCGTTCTGGCGGGCACGGCGGCAATGGCCGGATGCTGAGGTCGCCCACGCCGAGGCGGATTTCTCCACTCTGAGGATTGAGCGAGCGCCGGTATTGCGCGATGGATTTGTGGATGAGGCCGAGGTGGTGATCACGGCGGATCAGCCGCTGGGGATCTGGCATGTGCAAGGGGTTGAGCTGGCGCCGTTGGTGCGGCGGTTGCGGACCGAACCGGCTGAGCGGGTGTTGGCCGGGTTGACGGTAGAGCAGGGGAGGATGGTTCGCAGTTGGTTGTTGGCTCAGGGATATAAACCCTGATAGTTGAGGTGGCCGGTCTGGCGTCATCGCGGGCAAGCCCGCTCCCACAGTGATTTGAGTGATGCCGGAGATTGCAGCTTCACAAAAAAAACCTGTGGGAGCGGGCTTGCCCGCGATGGCGACCGAGAGGGCGCCGCTATTACAACTTGATCAACACCGACTTCAACTCGGTGTAATGCTCGATCGCCGCATACCCCATCTCACGCCCGACCCCCGACATCTTGTAGCCGCCAAACGGCAGCGCCGGGTCCAGGGCGCTGTGGCAGTTGACCCACACCGAGCCTGACTTGATGCGCGGAATCATCCGGTGCACCGCCGCCAAATCATTCGACCAGATGCTCGCCCCAAGGCCATAGGGGCTGTCATTGGCCATGCGCAGCGCATCGGCTTCGTCATCGAACGGAATCGCCACCAGCACCGGGCCGAAGATTTCCTCCTGCACCAATGAATGCTGCTGATCGACATCGACAATCACCGTCGGTTTGACGAAATACCCCGGCCCGAATTGCTCGCCACCACAGGCGATGGTCGCGCCGCTTTCCCGACCCTTTTCGATGTAACCGTAAACCCGCTCCTGTTGGCGCGCGGAGATCAGCGGGCCCATTTCGACACTTGGGTCCAGGCCATTGCCGAGCTTCATCGCATTGGCGATGTCGGCGATATCCGCCACCACATTGTCGAAATGTTTGCGCTGCACATACAGCCGGGAGCCGGCACAGCAGACCTGGCCCTGGTTGAAGAAAATCGCACTGGCGGCACCGGCCGCGGCGGTCTTCAGGTCGGCATCGGCCATGACGATGGTCGGCGATTTACCGCCCAGTTCCAGGGTGACCCGGGTCATGGACTCCATGGCTATTTTGCCGATCTGCTTGCCCACGGCGGTGGAACCGGTGAAGGTCAGTTTGTCCACCAACGGGTTGTGGGTCAGGGCGGATCCCGCCGTGATGCCGGTGCCGGTGACCACATTGAACACGCCCGCGGGGTAACCGGCTTCCAGCACCAGTTCGGCGAGTTTCAGAGCGGTCAGCGGTGTTTCGTCGGCAGGTTTAAGCACCACGGTGCAACCGGTGGCCAGCGCCGGGCCGAGTTTCCAGCAGGCCAGCAGCAAAGGGAAATTCCAGGCGACGATGGCGCCGACCACACCCACCGCTTCGCGGCGGATGAAACTGTGGAACTGATCGTTGGGCATCAACGGCATCGAGACCTCAACGCTGGAGCCTTCGATCTTGGTCGCCCAACCGGCCATGTAGCGCAGGAAGTCGATGGACAGCTGTACGTCCATCACTTGGGCGACGGCGGCGCTTTTACCGTTGTTCAGGCATTCGAGTTGCGCCAGCAGTTCGGCGTCGCGCTGCATCAGATCGGCGAGTTTCCATAACAGGTTCTGCCGCTCCCGGGGGCGGGTGCGGGTCCAGGCCGAATCGTCGAAGGCCTGACGGGCGGCGAGCACTGCGCGGTCAACATCCTCGGGCGTGGCCCGTGGCACCACGCACAGGACTTCGCCGGTAGCCGGATTGTGCAGGGGCATGGTCTGGCCGTCGCCGGCCTCGACCCAGTCACCGCCGATGAGCATGCGCGGTGCGCGTTGGATAAAAGCCGAAGTGGCGGGGAGCAGATAAGGGAGGGGCATGACGAGACCTCTTGTTGTGCATGAGAACGGGGCTTTGTCCAAGGTTGGCAATGGCTGTGCCAAGTACCAGGAACGGGCGGGTAGCCCTTTGTCGGCGGGGTTTTGAGTGATGAAGGGGGAAGAGCGGCACCCAGGTTTTTGTCGCAAATCGCGACAGCGGATGAGACGACGAGCAACCTGTTACGGTCTTGAGACACCTGCAATTGAGGATTAGAATTTTCAGGCTAAGGGGGGAGTATTTGCCCGGCCACACATCTGGCGTGAGGGAGGTAGCGATGTTCCTTTCAACCCTGGAAATTCAAAACATCATCGAGCACAGTTTTCTGCCCGCCGTGTGCACTTGCAGCATGGAGGCGGACCAGTCCCTGACGATTCGGGTTTGCGATTGCATGACCGGCAAAGTGGAGCTGGTGGCCACCCATGTTCCGGTATGGACACTGGACAGCCCCCACGCGATTGCCTCGCTGGTGGCGGATATGCGGCAAGAAATCGAGGCTCACAAAGGCATTCACCCAACGTTTTACAGCTGAACCGACGTCACGCCGCACCACGTCGGTGGTGCGGCAGGGTGATGGCGGGCCACGGGTGAAGCGACGTCCTGAGCGTGAAAACGCCGTCGCTGTACTCTCCAATCGATGAACAATCATTTCGCGCTTGCGCTGGAACGCCATCAATCGCCGGGCGATGAAGTGTTCCGGCCGGGGGCATCTATGCTTGTCTCAGACTGCAACAGGTGTCGCGATATTAGACGCAAGCGATCTCGCTCTGACGCGCTAAAAAGCCAAAGTTTTCACATAACTAATTGATTAATAAGGTGATCGTCAAGCTGGCACGCTCCGTGTATTGCTCATCGCAGACGTTTCTCTTGCCTCCGTCAGCGGGTCGCCGCCGACGGCAGAAACCATAAAAACGATAAGCCACAAAAATAAGAAAGCACCGTGCGAGGTTCGACGTTGATGAAGAGAAAACTCCGATCAGGCCTGAGTGTCAGTCTGCTGACCGTGGCGGCCTGTGTGGCGCTGCATTCGCCTTACAGCCTGGCAGCTCGCGACGCCCAGACCATCCTCAAGGAAACCTGTCAGGGCTGTCACACCCCCGAAGCCGATAGCGCCCTGAGCCGCATCAGCCACCAGCGCAAAACCCCGGAAGGCTGGCTGATGAGCATTGCCCGGATGCAGACCATGCACGGTTTGCAGATCAGCGATGACGACCGCCGGACCCTGGTCAAGTATCTGGCCGACACTCAAGGCCTGGCGCCGAGCGAAACCGATGGCGTGCGTTATGCATTGGAACGCCGGCTCAACACCGTCGAGAAATTCGATGACCAGACCAGCCAGATGTGCGGCCGTTGCCACTCCGGTGCGCGGGTTGCCCTGCAACGGCGTCCGGCCCAGGAATGGGAGCGCCTGGTGAACTTCCACCTCGGCCAATGGCCGTCCCTGGAATACCAGGCCCTGTCTCGTGACCGCGACTGGTTCGATCTGGCCCGTAAAGAGATGGTGCCGCTGCTGGCCAAGCGTTATCCGCTGGACAACCCGGCCTGGAAAAAATGGTTGAGCAGCGCGCCGAAAGCCGAGGCGCTGGTCGGCGACTGGAGCTTCAGCGGCCACCTGCCGGGTAAAGGTGAACTGGCCGGGGTGATGAGCGTGACGGCCGATGGCAACGACACGTTCAAGGTCAGCGTCAAAGGCCAATACGCCGATGGCAGTCCGTTCAACGGCGATGGCAGCGCGATTCTCTACACCGGTTACGAATGGCGCGGCAACGTGACCATCGACGGCGTGACCATGCGCCAAGTGTTCGCCGCCCAGGGCAATGCCCTGCAGGGCCGGATGTTCGAGGCCGAGCACGATGAACGCGGTCTGGACTTCGTTGCCGCCAAACAGGGTTCCAGTCGTTTGCTGGCGGTGCAGCCGGGTTATCTGAAGGCGGGCAGCGAAACCGAAGTCACCCTGATCGGCAGCGGTCTCACCGGCAAGCCGAGCTTTGGCAAAGGCGTGGAAGTGGTCGAGGTGCTGGAGCAAAGTCCTGCGCGTCTGCGGGTCAAACTCAAGGCAGCCGCCAATGCCCAACCGGGCCTGCGCAACGTCACGGTCGGCACGCTGAAAGGCCCGACCCTGTCGGTCTACAGCAAAATCGCAGCAGTCAAAGTCGTGCCCGAGTTCTCGGTGGCGCGGATCGGCGAGGGCGGTGGCTCGACGCCGAAAGTCCAGGGCCGTTTCGATGCTGAAGCCTGGGGCAAGGGCGCCGATGGCAAACCCTATCGCATCGGCGTGTTCCCGGCGCAGTGGAAAGTCGAAGCCTTCGACGACCGCGCCAAAGAGGACGAGGACGTCAAGTTCGCCGGCACCATGCAGGCCGACAGCGGCGTGTTCACCCCGGGCGATGCCGGGCCGAACCCGCAGCGCAAAATGTCCACCAACAATGCCGGCAACCTCAAGGTGATCGCCGCCGTCGACGACGCAGGGAAATCCATGACCGGCGAAGGCCACATGATCGTCACCGTGCAACGCTGGAACAATCCACCCATTCCATGAGTTGGCTGATCGCTAGCGGTTTCAGACACTTTTCGGAATGACCGCAAGCCCTGAACCGGGGCTTGCACAGGAGGTTTGCAATGGGCGCTATTTTGAATCTGGTCGAACGCAACCTGCACGAAGTGCACGTCGATGCCGACCGCATGCTGTTCCATATTCCCAGCAGTTCGCTGTTCGCCAGCGATGAGCTGACGGGCACCATCATTGATACCTTGCGCGGTCCCGGCTGTTCCTCGGACGACCTGATCCAGCGCCTGGCGGCACGCTTCAACGGCGAAGAAATCACCGAGACCCTGCGCGAGTTGATGGCCCTGGAACTGGTCAGCGACGGCTCGCCACTGACCCCGGACATCGGCACCAAACGGGTCGAGCGCACGGCGATCAACACCGTGGTGCTGAACGTCAACACTGGCTGCAATCTGAGCTGCACTTACTGCTACAAAGAGGACCTCGACAAGCCCTCGGCCGGCAAGAAAATGGACGTCGAAACGGCGGTGGCGTCGGTGGAAATGCTGCTGCGTGAATCCCCGGACGAAGAGCGTTTTACCGTGGTGTTCTTCGGTGGTGAGCCGCTGAGCAATCGCAAGCTGATCGAGTACATGGTCGACTACTGTGAAAAGCGTTTTGCCGAGGCGGGCAAGTTCGTCGAATTCGTCATGACCACCAACGCCACGCTGCTCACCGAAGACACCGTGGACTACCTCAACGCCCACCGCTTCGGGCTCTCGGTGAGTATCGACGGGCCGAAGACTGTGCACGACCGCAACCGCATCACCGTGGGCGGGCAGGGCACTTACGACGTGGTGCGGCGCAAGGCCGAGATGCTGCTGTCGCGCTACAACAGCCGTCCGGTGGGCGCGCGGGTAACCCTGACCACCGGCGTCACCGACGTCGAAACCATCTGGGACCACCTGTTCAACGAATTGGGCTTTGCCGAGGTCGGTTTTGCCCCGGTCACTTCCGGCGATATCAGCAGCTTCAACCTGTCCAGCGACGAGCTGATCGAAGTCTTCGCCAACATGAAGAAGCTCGGCCGGCGTTATCTGGAGGCGGCGTTGGAGCACCGCAATATCGGCTTCTCCAACCTGCACCAGCTGATTACCGACATCCACGAAGGTCACAAAAAAGCCCTGCCGTGTGGTGCGGGCCTGAAGATGCTGGCGGTGGATCACAAGGGCGAACTGAATCTGTGCCACCGCTTTACCGGCTCATCATTGCCTACTTTTGGCAACGTCCATAGCGGGGTGAAACAGGTCGAGTTGAACGACTTCCTGTCCCAGCGCCTCGACCGCACCAACACCGGTTGCGAGGACTGCCAGATCCGCAACCTCTGCTCCGGCGGCTGCTACCACGAGAGCTATGCCCGATACGGCGACCCGACCCATCCGACCTATCACTATTGCGAACTGATGCGTGACTGGGTCGACTTCGGCATCGAGGTCTACACCCGGATCATGGCTCACAACCCTGCGTTCATCAGCAGCTACATCACTCCGCGCAAGGCTCACTGACATGAAACATCTCAAGGCAATCAATAACAAAGCGCTGAAAATGGATCAGGCCGCGGCCGAAAACCGTATCGAAGAAGTGGTGGCGATGAGTTCCGTCGCCGGCTGCGCCTCGACCACCGACCCGGGCTGGGAAATCGATGCGTTTGGCGGTGTGTCGTCGCTGTGCCAGCCGATGGAAGCCGACCTGTATGGCTGCTCCGACCCGTGCTGGTGGCCGGCCCAGGTGCCGGACATGATGAGCACCTACCCGGACTGGAACAAGGATGCCCAGGCGTCCAACGAAAACTGGCGCAACCTTGGGACTGTCTTTCCAAAAGACAAATGATCGGACATGAATAAGGATTCCAGCATGCAATGCATCAAAGCCTGCGGCCTGGCCGCGTTCGGCGTCCTGAGCGCTATGTCGCTCAATGTTCTGGCCGATGAAAACACCGCGCTCCAAACTGGTCACGAGTACATGGTGACCACCAATTACCCGAACAACCTGCACGTGATCGACCTGGCCACCGACAGCCTGTTCAAGACCTGCAAAATGCCGGACGCCTTCGGTCCTGGCACCGTGCAGCTGTCGCCGGATCGCAAGACCGCTTATGTGCTGAACAACCACTACGCGGATGTCTACGGCGTTGAGCTGGACAGCTGCAAGCAGGTGTTCCACGCCAGCATCACCCAGAAACCGGGGGAGAAAGCGAAGTCGATGTTCGCCTTCACTGTCAGCCATGACGGTAAGGAACTGTTCACCATCGCCAACCCGACGTTGATGCTCAATGATCGCTACGAAGTGCAGCAACCTCGACTCGATGTGTACGCAACCGATGCCGGCATGGACGCCAAACCTGTGCGCAGTTTTCCGGCGCCGCGGCAGCTGACCATCATGCAAAGCGGTGACGACGGCACGCTGTATGTGGCGGGGGCGGACGTTTACAAGGTCAACGTGAACACCGGCAAGTTTGATGTGCTGATTCCCAGCCGTCACTGGAAACGCCCGAACTACAGCGCGCCGGACGTGCTTTATGTGTGGAACCAGCAGACCTACCGTCATGATTTTTCGCTGCTCTACACCGCCGCGAAATTCAAGGACAAGAAGCAGGACCCGGCCACCGCCGAGTACCTCTACGGGCTGTTCAGCATCGACCTGAAAACCGGCAAGACCGAAACCACCGACTTCGGCCCGCTGACGGAAATCTACTTCAGCGGCATGCGCTCACCCAAGGACCCGAACCTGATGTTCGGCGTGCTCAATCGCTTGGCCAAGTACGACATCAAGCAGAAGAAAATGCTTCAGGCGGCGACGCTTGATCACTCTTACTACTGCATTTCCTTCAACAAGGACGGCAGCAAGATTTACCTGGCCGGGACGTTCAACGATGTGGCGATCTTCGATGCCGATAGCCTGAAGCAGATCGGCAGCATCAAGTTGCCGGGTGGGGACATGGCGATCACGACGGCGCAGGTATTTGTCCGGTAATTGTGGTGCCTGAGCGGACGCCTTCGCGAGCAAGCCCGCTCCCACATTGGATCTACGTCGTACACAAATGTTGTGTTCACCAGAGATCCACTGTGGGAGCGGGCTTGCTCGCGAAGAGGCCCTCAAGCACACCCCAACATCAAGCCTCAGGCACCGGACAACTCAAATCCCCTTCCTGACACTTCAAGTAAGTCTTGAACGCCTCGACCCGCGCCTTGGTCAGTTCAGTGGTGCAGTTGCTGTAAATCAGCGGATAGACACTGCCACCCGCCACCCCGGACGCCGAGAATTTGCACTCGGCATCGCGAAACGCAATCCATGAGCGCTGCGCACCGACCAACAGCTTTTTCGCGTCGGGGTCGTCCTTCAGCCGTGTGGTGATCTGCTGGTAAAGCGCATTCAGCTCCTTGTCGACGGCCTTGTTCTGCTGCGCCGCGCATTGATTCATCGTCGACTGGTCAGTGGCGTTGTCGCAGTCGATGGCATGCGCAAGGGGGGTGAGCAGCAGCGGCGTCAACGCAAGGAGAAAACGTGGGGGCATGGTGGGCTCGCAGTGGTGATGGGAAGTTGGGGGGCAGTGTAGCGGGGCGCCGCCAGTCAACAAATCAGCAGCCTGATGCGGCACTTGTGGCGTGTCCGGAAACTATGTCTGCCATTCAGGACATTTCTCATTCGATTCATATTCAAGCCAGGGCACGTCCTGGGACGTCCAGATGTGAGCCTGAGGTGTCATTTTCGGATCATCGTCGAGAGTCGCCACGCGAACGATTACATGGGGTTGGGCCAAGCGCTCCGCCATCAGATGCGATCCGCAGATCGAACAGAAATGCCGAAGCTTGCCCGGCGACGACTCATAGGTGCTTAGCCGGTCCTGTCCTTTTATCCAGCGAAAATGCTCACGCATGACCCCGGCCGTCGAGGCGAATGCCGCTGCGTGTGCCTTGCGGCAGGTGTGGCAGTGGCAATGACTGATGGGCATGTCGAGGCCATCAAGTTCGTATTTGATGGCTTTGCACAAGCAGCTGCCATGCAAGTTATTCATGGGGCTTTTCCTGGTTGCGTGGCTGAGATGTCGGCAGCGGCGGCGGCCCGAAACAGGGCGTCAGCCGTGGCCTCGATGTCTTCGCGCTGATGCAATTTCGCCAGCCACCCGTCAGGGATGGCCTGCACACCATAGTGAGCTCCGGCCAACTGGCCGACGATGGCGGCAGTGGTATCGGCGTCATCGCCCAGGTTCGCGGCTTCGAGGATGGCGGCTTCAAAACTGTCAGTGTGGTGAAAGCACCACAAGGCCGCTTCCAGTGATGCAACGCAGTAACCGCTACCGCGAATATCCTCTTTGGATTTTCCGAGGTAATCGCCTCGGGCGATGCTCGCGACCTTCGGTTCCACGAACGTCGTCTCTGGCAGGCTCTGCAAATCCGGCTTGGACGCGCCTTGCAATGCCTTGCGGATCAGATCGGCAAGCAACTGACAGCATTCAAGTGCCTCCGGCGCCGCATGGGTAGTGCGCGAGCTGTCTGCGGAAAAGGTTCTGATCCGCTCGGGGTCGGGAAAGTAGTACAACACTATTGGCGCTAACCGCATCAGTGAACCGTTACCGGCCGTATAGGGATCGGTGGATCCCGCGAATGGCTGACCGGTTTCCTGATAACGAGCCAGCGCTTCACGGACGGTCATACCAATGTCGAAGCATTCGCCGGTCGAACTCAGGTAACCCCATTGCCACCAGTTGAGGTAACGGCCCATTTGGTCGGCCGCATCAAAACCTTTTTTGTTCAGCAGGCTTTCTGCCAGGCAAAGTGCCATGGAGGTGTCATCGGTCCATTGCCCTGGCTTCAGATTGAACGGGCCGCCCCCAACCATATCGGTCAGAGGGGCGAATGAGCCGCGCGGCTGGAATTCGGCATGGGTGCCAACGGCATCCCCACAAGCAAGCCCCAGCAGGGTTGCGCGATAACGTTCCGTGAGTGAAGGCTGCATGAATCTTCCTTGTAAGGGTTCCACGTCGTTGCAAACGTTAGCAGTTTCAGCCCGCTGACTCCCCCTTGAAACCAGAACTTATGGCCAAAAATGAGGCCGAATATTTCAGGCAAGATCGATTGCGGCACCTGTTTGATACAACTTTTAGGTTGGTCTTATGGTCTTTACGGGCCTACTGTTCAATACAGGAGGTGACTTATGAACCCAGCATCAGATCGCATCGAAAGGAAAATCCTGCTCAAGGTGCCGCGCTCGCAGGTGTGGCGCGTGCTGGCCAATGCCGAAGCCTTCGGGCAATGGTTCGGCGTGGCACTCGAAGGTAAGCGCTTTGTCGCCGGCGAGTGGACCCAGGGGCAAGTCACGTATCCCGGCTACGAACACGTACTGTGGAATGTCCTGGTGGAGCGGGTCGAGCCGGAGCGGGTGTTTTCGTTTCGCTGGCACCCATTTGCCGTAAAGGCGGATTTCGACTATTCCCAAGAGCCCACCACGCTGGTGAAGTTTGAACTTGAAGATCACGACGAGGGCACGTTGCTCAAGGTGTCGGAGTCCGGTTTCGATCACATTCCCCAATCCCGCCGTGAAAAGGCGTTCCGTATGGACAGTCGTGGTTGGGAGGAGCAGATGAACAATATCGAAGAGTTTCTGAAAACCAACGCCAACGCCCACGAACGTCAGGGCGGCTGATGGCTGCAGGCCGCTAAACTTGCGACCTCGGCACTTGATGACTGATACGTCTAAGGGTTTTCGGAGGGGTGGCTATGGCGAATGTCTTACACGCGGTAGTAGCTATGTCGTCTATTGCGGATTGGATCCGAAGGGTAATCTAGCTCCATCAACTGAAGCACAGGAAGTGCTCCAGGGTCACGGATGATCGACCATAGCAAGGATCGCTGCCGACAGGGAGTCGATATGGTCTTGGGAAAAACCCGCTTCGGCGGGTTTTTTTTCGTCTGCAGAAAACTGCAACCTGCATTGAATGGTCAATGGCTTACACGTAGCCAGTGGTATGTCGTCTTTTTAAGCTTCACCGATGCGTTTAATCTGGATCCATCAACTGAAGCACAGGACGTGCTCAGGATCACGGATGATCGACCATACGCCAGGATGGCTGCCGACAGGATGTCGCAATGGTCTTGAGAAACCCGCTTAGGCGGGTTTTTTTATGGGCGTCAGAAAAGTCTGTCAGATGTCCACGACTTCACGCAGTGTCTCCAGGGCGCGCTTCAACACGTCGAGGCTGATCGATCCCATGGCCACCCGCAGCGCAGGAGGCACATGAGTGGTCGTGGCAAAGGGTTCGGCGCTGGTCACCTGCACGCCTTTACGTTCCAACTCGGCAACAACCGTTTCGGCCCGTAATCCTTCGGGCAATCTGAGCCAAAGGTAGTAGGAACCGGGATGCGCCACCAGCTCGCAATTTTTCAGGATTTGCTGAGCCAGGTCTTGTCGCTGCCGGGCGTCCAGGCGCTTTTGCTCTTCGAGGTTGTCGACTTCGCCGCTATCGATCCAGTGGCAGGCCAGTGCGACGGTCAGCGACGGGGTGCTCCATGTCGACACGCGGATGGCTTGTTCCAGCACCGGCATCATCGCTTTAGGTGCAACGATGAAACCAATGCGCAGGCCCGAGGCAACGCTTTTCGACAGGCCGCTGATATACAGTGTGCGCTGCGGGGCCAAGGTAAACAGCGGTTTGGGCGCCGGTTCTGCGAGGAAGGCATAGGCACCGTCTTCGATGATCAGAAAGTCGTAGCGTTCGGCCAATTGCACCAGGCGTTCACGGTCGGCGATGGACATCACCGTCCCCAACGGATTGTGCATCGTCGGCATGCTGTAGAGCGCCCGCACGGGGCGCCGTTTGCACAGCGCTTCCAGGGCGTCGAGATCGGTGTGCCCGGCGATTTGCGGCAGGGCTTCGAGGTCCAGCCGATGGGCCTGGGCCAGGGTTTTCAGGCCAGGGTAGGTGAGGGCGTCGAGGGCCAGAATATCTCCCGGTTTGAGCAGTGCCATCAGCGTCACGGCAAGACCTTGCTGGGCGCCGTTGACGATCAGCACCTGATCGCCCCCCACCCGAATGTCCCGATTGCGTAAATGCCGGGCCGCCGTCTGCCGTTCATGCGCGCGCCCGCCCTGAGGCGCGGAATGCAACAGCGCATCGATATCGCCGGAGGCGGCAATCGCTCGCAAACCCTCGCGCAATAACTCGTCCTGACCGGGTACCGACGGGTAATTGAAGGTCAGGTCCACCATGCCGACGCCCAGTGGTTGCTGTTCGAGCCCCAGTCCGCGTGGCAAGGATGTGTCGCGCACAAAGGTGCCACGGCCGGTTTCGCCGACCACCAGGCCGATCGCCTCCAGTTCGTGATAGACCCGCAATGCAGTGGCCAGGGCAATCCGCTCGCTCTGCATCAACGCACGAATGGTCGGCAACTGTGTGGCGGGTGGCAGTTCACCGCTGCGAATCTTCCCGGCGAACTGATCCACCAGGCGTTTGTAGCGAATACGGGTCATGGGTGAGTGCTCTTTGTATCTGGATCAATTTTTTGTTTGTATCAGATTGGCGTTCTAATCTACAGGCTTTCCAGGACGGAGACTTCGCTGTGATTGACCCTGCGACCTTATTGATTTTCGTCGGCGCGGTGATGTTGTTGCTGCTGTCACCCGGACCGAACATGGCCTTCGTGATCAGCCATGGCGCCAGTTATGGCTGGCGCGGTGGTGTGGCGTCAGGATTGGGCATTGGCCTGGCCGATCTGATCCTGACGGCGCTGACTGCGATGGGTGTTACGGCACTGGTTGCCAGCTGGCCGCCGGCCTTCGACCTGATCCGTTATTCCGGGGGCCTGTACCTGCTGTGGCTGGCGTTCAAGGCGTTGCAAAAACCATCGGCCAGCGGCACGTCGGATGTTGCGCAGGTGCCGCTCAAGACCCTGCTGATCCGGGCGATGCTCAACAGCCTGCTGAACCCCAAGGCCTTACTGTTTTTCATGGTGTTCCTGCCGCAATTCGTTAACGCGCAGCGGGGGTCGATTGCCGTACAACTGGTGCTGCTGGGCATGGTGTTGACCTTGGTCAGTGGCGTGTTTCACACCCTGCTCGGGGTTTTCGGCAGTACGGTCAGCCGGCTTGTTTCCAGTACTTCGACATTCGCCAAATGGCAGTCATTGGGGCTGGCCGCAGTACTGCTGTTGCTCGCCGTCCGGCTAGTCCTGATGACTCGTCCGGCCTGACTCACTCGCTGAAAAGGAACCTCTGCATGTACATCGCATCGTTTATCTACAAACCCGGGCAACGGGACGAGGAGTTCAACCGGTTGAGCGCGTTGATCGACGAAGTCGCGATCAGCATCGAAGGGTTTGTCGGCACCCAATCCTGGTGCTCGGCCGATGGCGAGTTGGTCAACGCCAGTTATTACTGGCAGGACGAAACCTCTATACGAGAATTCGCCAGCCATCCCAGGCACCTGGAGGCCAAGCGTCAGTACCGCAAGTGGTACGCGGGTTATCAAGTGGTGATCGCTAAAGTGGAGCGGGCTTATGGTGATGACTCGTTCGAGCTGTTTGTGCCCAATGGTCGACCTGAGTGACGGGCTGCGGGGGCGATAGCTCCCGCAGCCGTTTCTTTCACTGGCGGGCGAGTTTCGCCGCTGCACGTTCGGTGATTTCCGAGCGCAATTTCAACGACGCGGCAGCGCGTTTGCGGGCTTCCTCCAGCACGCTGACCGGCGCTGTCTCGGGACTGCCCGAAGCAAACGGCGGCGCTGGCGCGTATTCCAATTGCAACTGCACCAATTGCGCCGTGTCCTTATCGAACAATTCAGCCGCCAGGGTCAGGGCAAAATCGATCCCCGCGGTGATCCCGCCACCGGTCAGCAGATTGCCGTCGCGCACCACCCGATCGTTCACCGCAATCGCTCCCAAAACCCCAAGCAATTCGTGATACGCCCAGTGAGTGGTAGCGCGCTTGCCCTTGAGCAACCCCGCCGCGCCAAGCACCAGCGCACCGGTACACACCGAGGTGACATACCGCGCATTGGCGGCCTGGGCCTTGATGAAGGCCAGGGTTTCGTCATCCTCCATCAACGGCCCGACGCCGCCGCCACCAGGAATGCAGATCACATCCAGTGGCGGGCAATCGTCGAAGGTGGCGGTCGGTTTCAACACCAGCCCGGTACTCGCGGTGACTGGCATCAGGTCCTTCCAGATCAGGTGCACCTTCACGTCCGGCAGCGAGGCCAGCACATCATAAGGGCCGGTCAGGTCCAGTTGTTGAACCTGTGGAAACAACAGAAAACCGATCTGCAACGTCATGGCGTTTTTTCTCCTGGTTGGGGTGGACGGCTTCACTGTAGGCTCGTAGGATCTGGCGCATACGCCAATAACCCCACGAATTACGCCAAATATGCCGAACAACCCGAAAACCATTCATGTGCTGGCCTTTGCCAACGTGCAAGTGCTCGACGTCACCGGGCCGTTGCAGGTGTTTGCCTCGGCCAACGACATTGCCCGCCAGCAAGGTGTGCCGCCGCCCTATGCGCTGTCGGTGATTGCCAGCGGTGGCGGGGCGGTGATGTCGTCGGCGGGGTTGGCGCTGTTGGCAGAGCCGCTGGCGAAACAGGGCAGTGACACGTTGATCATTGCTGGTGGCTGGGGCGTTTACGCGGCGGCGAAAGATGAGTCGCTGGTGGCCTGGGTACGTGAGCACGCGACGGGGTGTCGGCGGGTGGCGTCGGTGTGTACCGGGGCGTTTTTGCTGGCGGCCAGCGGTTGGCTCGATGGCAGGCGGGTGGTCACGCACTGGACCCGTTGCGAGCAATTGGCGCAGCAGCATCCCAAGCTACAGGTCGAACCCAACCCGATCTTCATCAACGACGGCCCGGTCTGGACCTCGGCCGGTGTCACCGCGGGCATCGACCTGGCCTTGGCGATGGTCGAGGAAGACCTCGGCCGAACCATGGCTCTGGACGTCGCCCGCCAACTGGTGGTGTTTCTCAAGCGTCCGGGGGGCCAGTCGCAGTTCAGCGTGACCCTGTCCCTGCAAAAGGAAGGCAACCGCTTCGACGACCTTCACGCCTGGATCAGCGAAAATCTAACCAAAGACCTCGGCATCCCGACCTTGGCCTTGCAGGCCGGCATGAGCGAGCGCAGCTTCGTTCGTCACTACCGCGCCGACACCGGCCAGACCCCGGCGCGGGCCATAGAACTGATTCGGGTCGAGACCGCCCGGCGCTTGCTCAGTGACACCGGTGTGCCGATCAAACGGGTCGCGGTGCAATGCGGGTTTGGCAGTGAAGAGACCTTGCGCCGCAGTTTTCTGCGAACCATGGGCGTAACACCACAAGCCTACCGCGAGCGCTTTTCCGTCAGCCTTCCAGCAGATCCAGTAATGCCTTGAGGGTCGCTTCGGGCGCTTCTTCGGCAATGTTATGCCTGACACTCCAGAGTGGCTGTTTTGAGAGGGCTGATTCAATTCGACCTGAGTCCTTCTCCTCAGACTTCCACGTCCGCGACCTGATTAAAGTACTTCGACCGATCCGGCGTAAACGTCACGACCATTTTGGTTCTGGAACAGGTCAACGCCCGTTCTGCGTTCAAATCGATATCCAGATCTTCCCCGCGCAACCCTTGCCATTGGGCGAGGTATTTGAGGGATCCGTATTTTTCGAGTTTTTTCAGACTGCGGCTGACGCCACCTTTCCAGCCTAGCACCGGAAGTTCACCAGTGAGGCATTGTCGGGCGAGGTCGGGGAAGCGGGCGGCGCGTTGGCGGCCGATTTCCCAGCATTTGATCAGGCCTTTGTCGTGGCCCTCCCACAGTTCATCCCGGTTCAAGCCTGATCGGAGTGGGGTGTCGATGCTGCGATGGATACGCTGGGTCATTCTGGTTCCTTGAATTCGGGTTTTGTTGGACAGCTCCGCTGTGCCCGTTGACGTGGATGGTAGGGATGGATGTAAGCGGTGGCAACAAGGTATTTCCGGATGTAGGAATGCGTTACCGCGTGTTGATTGGGCTGGTTTTGTTTAGTGATTGTAGGTTCGGCCTACCTGGTTCTGTGGCGAGGGGGATTGCCCCCGTTCGGCTGCGCAGCGGCCGCAAAGCCAGCAAATGCGGTGCTTCTGGAGGAATGGGGTTGTGCATTCAAGGGGCCGCTACGAGGGCAAGCCCCCTCGCCACGGAGGGACAGTAGTGGCTGACGGTGCGTGTTTAAGTTCATCGGGCGTAGCCACTGTCCTACAAAAAACGCTGTAAAAGGGGATATTTCCGACGAGTTTTGGCGGTTGTAGGTTAGGAAAGGGAGCCGATAGGCTTTCCCGGTCGCTGCCAATTCAGCGACCGGGTTTGGTCACCCGTGCAATGTCAGGCGTGCAAGCGCCAACGTGAGCATGTCGGCGCTTTTTCTTGTGCTTGTCGGTATGCTTCGCGGTGGGCTGTGCGCGGGGCACTTTCGAGTGCGCCGGGTGCCTGACTTCCCGGTTGACCAACCTGCGTACCGCCCACCACCCATCGTTTGGTCACGACGGCGGTGAGCTTCATGAATGTCAGGAGTTACACCATGATAAAAGACAGTCCCAATCCCCCAGAAACCGACAACGTTTCCCCCTACGAATCCCTCGATTCAAAAAAACTCCACGACGCCGCTGAACGCGCGCTTGACCACTACCTCAAACCCACCCCGAAAAAAAATGAAGGCCGCAAGCCAAGCAAGATGTTCATGGTTGCGCCGGATATGGACAACGAAAGTCTGCTCGCTCATGTCTGCGAATCACTGGCCTCAGCCAGCGTCATGACCAGCGACATTGCCGCGTATGTCGATGCCCCGCAGCGGCACACGCTCCTGGCGATTCAGCAGGTCATCATGCTGGCCGAGCTGGCGGTGAATCGGGTGCTCGATAACGTCGACGTGCCAAAACCCGCGCCACACAGCTGATCCCCTGTGGGAGCGGGCTTGCTCGCGAAAGCGGTGTGCCAGGCGACATCAATGTTGAATGTGAAATCGCCTTCGCGAGCAAGCCCGCTCCCACAGTTGAACGGTGTACATCTGTAGTAGCGAAGCAGGCGACTCGGTCTCAAGGCTGCCAGAAGTTTTTCTCCCCGCTCAATTTCCGATCCAGGAAACTCGCCGCGCTGATCAGTGCCAGGTGCGTCAGCGCTTGTGGTGTGTTGCCCAGGTGCCGGGCATGGCTGTCGAACTCTTCGGCGTACAGCCCCAGCGGGTTGGCGTACTTCAGCAATTGCTCGAACTCCAGGTGCGCCTTCTCCACTTGGCCGGCACGGGCCAGGCATTCGACGTACCAGAACGAGCACGCGGCGAAGGCGCCTTCGGTGCCGGGCAGGCCGTCGATCTGGCTGTCGTCGTTGCGGTAGCGGTAGACCATACCCGCGCGCACCAGGCTTTTCTCGATGGCTTCAAGGGTCGCGATCCAGCGCGGATCCTTGGCGCTGACGAAGCGCACCAACGGCATCAGCAGCATCGAGCCATCGAGGCCGGTGCCGCCGATGTGCTGGACGAAATGCCCGCGTTCTTCGTTCCAGAAGTTGCTCCAGATGTCAGCGTAGATCGCTTGACGGGTCTGGTCCCAGCGGGCGAACGGGGCGGGCAGCGAGCGTTTGGAGGCCAGCCGGATGGCCCGGTCCACGGCCACCCAACACATCAATCGCGAGTGCAGGAAATGATACTGCTCGCCGCGCATTTCCCAGATGCCAACGTCTTTTTGTTGCCAGGTTTCGCAGACCTGATCGACCACCTCCACAGTGTGTTTCCAGCCCTCATGAGAAATCGCTTCACCGTGCTTGTTGACCAGATACACCGCGTCCATCAGCTCGCCAAAGATATCGAGCTGGATTTGATCGTAAGCCTGATTGCCGATGCGTACCGGCGTCGCGCCGCCGTGACCGGCCAAGTGTGGAAGTTCAACTTCCGGCAGTTCCTGACGGCCATCGATGGCGTAGAGGATGTTGAGTTTCATGGTCTTGCCGTGACAATCCCTGACCCGACCGCGCAACCAGCGCGTGTAGGCGTTGGCTTCCTCGACGAAGCCCAGGCGCATGAAGGCATAGACGGTGAACGAGGCGTCACGGATCCAGGTGTAGCGGTAGTCCCAGTTGCGTTCGCCGCCGGGCGTTTCCGGCAGGCCGAAGGTAGCGGCGGCGAGGATGGCGCCGTGTTTGCGTGAGGTCAGCAGCTTCAGGGCCAGGGCCGAGCGATTGACCATTTCCCGCCAGCGACCGCGATAATTGGACTGGCCGATCCAGTCGCGCCAGAACTTCAGGGTGCGTTCCAGGCACAGCGCGGCGGCACCTTCCTTGAAGCGCGCATCGTCAACGCCGCCGAGCAGGAACTCGGCGCTCTGGTCCTGTTCGAGGATGAATTCGGCGACGGCCGCATGGCCCTCGATGCGTAAGGATTGATTCGAACACAGCTGCATGGCTGGCTGGCCGGTGGCCTCGAAATACACACTCCGATCACGTGCGCGGGCCTTGGTCGGAGCCCGGGCATAGTCATGTCGCACGGCGCAGCGCATGCGGATCGTCGCTTGTCCGCTGACCACTCGCACTCGACGCATCAGCATCGGCAAATCATCTTCGCTGTCGCCGATGGGCAGCAGGTCGGTGACTTCGACCACCGCGTGATCGCTCATCCAGCGGGTTTGCAGGACGTTGGTATCGGGCAGGTAAATCTGCTCGCGGCGAGCGTCGGGCAGGTCCGGGGCCAGTTGAAAGATGCCGGCTTCGGGGCTGTCCAGCAGCGCGCAGAAAATTGACGGACTGTCGAATTCCGGCCAGCAGAAAAAGTCCACGCTGCCCTTGTCGTTGACCAGCGCTGCGCTACGCATGTCGCCAATGATGCCGTGGGCGTCGATGGCGCTTTGTCGTTCGGAATAATCAGCCATTACCGCGGAACTCCGGGAACCGAGGGCCTAACTAGCTGACCGGTTTGAGCCACAGAGAGTTCATTTGCGGCAAACCGCTGTTCACACCCAACCAACAATTCGACGCTTTCCCCGGGGCAGACGTTTGTGGCAAGTTGCAGACCCTTGTTGAGGCCGGACCCCATGGCAAACCCCTACCGTGAGCTATTCCACGCCCCAGGCGCACGCGCCTTTGTGCTGGCCGGCATGCTCGCGCGCATGCCGATTTCCATGACTGGCATTGGCTTGATCACCATGCTTTCGCAGCTGCAGGGCGGTTACGGCCTGGCCGGTTCCATCGCGGCGACTTTTGCCCTGGCCACGGCGTTTTGTGCGCCGCAGGTTTCGCGGTTGGTGGACCGTTTTGGCCAAAGCCGGATCTTGCCGGTGTCGGCATTGGTCGGTGGTGGGGCGCTGTTGATGTTGTTGCTGTGTACTCGCTTGCAGGCGCCGCACTGGACGTTGTTTGCGTTTGCCGCGCTGGCCGGTTGCATGCCGAGCATGTCGGCGATGGTGCGGGCGCGCTGGACCGAGTTGTATCGCGGTCGCCCCGAGTTACAAACCGCTTATGCGCTGGAGTCGGTGCTGGACGAGGTCTGCTTTATTGTCGGGCCGCCGCTGTCGGTGGGGTTGTGTGTGGTGGCGTTCCCGGAGGCAGGGCCGTTGGCGGCGTTGCTGATGCTGGCGATCGGGGTCACGGCATTTGTGTTGCAGCGCGGTACCGAACCGCCGGTACATCCTTATGAAGAACACCATCAGGGTTCGATCATCCGCTCGAGCGAGATCCAGTTGCTGATACTGTTGATGGTCGCCTTGGGCACCATCGTCGGTGTGGTGGATGTGGTCAGCGTCGCGTTCGCCGAGCAGCAGGGGCAACCGGCGGCGGCGAGTATTGTGCTGTCGGTGTATGCCATCGGCTCGTGCCTGGCCGGGTTGGCGTTCGGGGTGTTTCGTTCCAAGTTGCCGCTGCCGCAATTGTTCCTCTACGGCGGGGTGGCGACGGCGGTGACGACGTTGCCATTGCTGCTGGCGGCCAATATTTTCGGGCTGTCGCTGGCGGTGTTCGTCGCCGGGCTGTTTTTTGCACCGACCCTGATTGTGGCCATGGCGCTGGTGGAACGCATCGTGCCCCCGGCCAAGCTCACCGAAGGCCTGACCTGGCTGGTCACCGGTTTGAGCATCGGCGTGGCGATCGGCGCAGCCAGTTCGGGCTGGCTGGTGGATGCGTTCGGTGCGCGCAGCGGGTTCTGGGTGGCGATTACCGCCGGCTCCGTGGTGTTGGTTTCGGCGGTGCAGAGCTATCGCCATCTCAAATGAGTGCTCCCACAATGATCGGTGTCGTTCACTAATCCTCTGGCCAAAGCATCTACCTGTGGGAGCGGGCTTGCCCGCGATGGCGTCAGCCCATTCAATATTTTCTGCGCCTGATACACCGCTATCGCGGGCAAGCCCGCTCCCACAATGATTGGTGTCGTTCACCAATCCTTTGGTGAAGCAGATACCTGTGTGCGAGCCAGGCTCGTTCCCACTGACTAATTCTCACGACGCCTCATCCGTTCTCTTTTACAGATAACCAATCGAGGTAAGTGCGGTGACAAAGCTGACACTGCTGTGCCTGCCCTATTCGGGCGCCAGCGCCATGGTCTATAGCCGCTGGCGGCGCCAGTTGCCGCCGTGGCTGCACTTGCAGCCCGTGGAGTTGCCGGGGCGAGGCGCCCGTTACGACGAACCCTTGCAGACCGACATGCGCGCCCTGGCCCTGCAATTGGCCAGGGAACACAAGCCATCCTTGCACGGCCCTTACGCCTTGTTCGGTCACAGCCTGGGGGCGTTGCTGGCCTGCGAGATGGCCCACGCCTTTCGTGCCCTCGGTGCTGCGGAGCCGGTGGCGCTGTTTGCTTCCGGCACGGCGGCCCCGACGATGCGCAGTGACTATGACCGTGGCTTCGCCGAACCGCAGAGCGACGAACAGTTGATCGATCAGCTGCGCACCTTCCAGGGCACCAGCGAGGAAGTGTTGGCCAATCAGGAGTTGATGAGCCTGACGCTGCCGATCCTGCGCGCCGATTTCATGCTCTGCGGGCGCTTCCGTCCGATGCAACGCCCGTTGCTCAAATGCCCGGTACACGTGCTCGGCGGCAAGGAAGACAAGGCCACCACCGAGCAATTGATCGGCTGGAGCCAGGAAACCCTGGGCAGTTTCTCGGTGGACATGATGACCGGCGGGCATTTCTTCATTCATGAGCATGAAGCCAAGGTGCTGCGGATTATCAAGAATCATCTGGAAGTCCATCACCGACGTCATGCGCAGCTGGCCGCGCCGGTTTTTTAGCGCGCGCGGTTCACTTTATTGAGTGTTAACAGGAGGCCCGTCATGGGTGTTGCTGTGGGTTTTGCCGTTCGGCCGTTGTTGCCGGCGCGGGGTCGCTTGCCGCTGTTGGTGGAGGCGACCGAGCCGAATACCAGCCTGTTGGCGGTGTTCGATGAATTGAATGAACTGGTGGATGCGCATCTGCTGCGTGACGGCGGCATTCTGTTTCGCGGGTTCCAGCTGGACGGTGCCGAGCAGTTCCGCCAATTCGCCGCCGGCTTCGGCCATCCGCTGCTCAATTACGAATTCGGTTCGACGCCGCGCACCAACGTCACGCAAGGGGTTTACACCTCCACCGAATACCCGGCGCATCAGAGCATTCCGCTGCACAACGAGCAGGCCTATTCCCGGGACTGGCCGATGAAAATCTGGTTCTACAGCATGATCGCCGCCACCTCGGGCGGCGAAACGCCGATTGCCGACAGCCGGGAAGTCTATCGCCGCATGCCTGTCGCGATCCGCGAGCGCTTCGTCAACAAAGGCCTGATGTACGTGCGCAATTTCGGCAACGGGCTGGACGTGGCGTGGGAACAGGTGTTCAACACCGAAGACCGCGACGTGGCCGAGGCCTACTGCAAGGCCCACGGCATCATTTGCGAGTGGAAGGACGACGGAGAATTGCGCACCCGCCAGACCTGTCAGGCGGTGGCGCGTCATCCGGTGACCGGCGACATGGTCTGGTTCAATCAGGCTCATTTGTTCCACATTTCCAACCTGCAGCCGGAGGTGCGTGAAACCTTGCTGGACATCGTCGACGAGGAAGACCTGCCGCGTAACGTCTACTACGGCGACGGCTCGCCCATCGAGGATGAAGTGCTCAGTGAAATTCGTGCGGTGCTCGATGACTGCGCCATCAGTTTTCCCTGGCAGGAGGGCGATGTGCTGATGCTCGACAACATGCTCTCGGCCCATGCCCGCGCGCCCTTCGAAGGCAAGCGCAAGGTGATTGTCGCGATGGCCGAAGGGCATTCCCAGGACGCGCGCTGATCTGAACAGTCCTGTCGCCGAAGCCGGTCTTGCACCGGCTTCGGCGTTTTTATGTTCACTTGAGAGCGCTTGAGTCAGACAAACCTGTGGCGAGGGAGCTTGCTCCCGCTTGAGTGCATAGCACTCACAAAAATCGGCAATCACCGCCAGATTTTTGGGGCCGCTGCGCAGCCCAGCGCGAGCAAGCTCGCTCGCTACAGGGGGCTGGGGTTGTCTGTACCGCTAAATCATCGCGTCAGCCATTCGTTCTTGTTGATACGACCGGGCCTCCTGGTCACGCCGCCGATCAGCAAGGACCCAATGCATGAATGCCGCAGACGCACAGAAACTCGCCCGCCGCTTTATCGAACTGCCGCAGGACAAGCGCCGCTTGTTTCTGGTCGGCATGGCCCGCGAAGGCATCGATTTTGCGCAGCTTCCCATGACCTCCTGTGTCGGGGTCGATGAGCGTGATGGCCTGTCCTATGCCCAGCAGCGGATGTGGTTCCTCTGGCAGCTGGATCCGCAGAGCGCGGCCTACAACCTGCCGATGGCGGTGCGCCTGAGCGGTGCGCTGCAAACCGAGGCGCTGGAGCGCGCGTTCAGCCTGCTTGTCGAGCGCCATGAGTGCCTGCGCACCACCTTCGGCCAGGAGGGCGAGCGTGCGTTCCAGCGGGTGGCCGAACCCCGTGACCTGACACTGGCGATCAACGACCTGAGTGCCTTGCCTGAGGAACGGCGCTGGCCGCAGGCGCAACAGCACATGATGGCCGAAGCCACTCAGGCCTTCGATTTGCAGCAGGGGCCGCTGCTGAGCCTTCGCCTGTTGCGCCTGGCCGAGCAGGAACACGTGCTCCTGCTGACGTTGCACCACATCATTGCCGATGGCTGGTCGATGAACATTCTGATCGACGAGTTCATGCGCACCTACGATGGGTTGGTGGCGGGGCGGCAACCGACCTTGCCGGCACTGACCGTGCACTATCGCGACTACGCCCTGTGGCAGCGCAGCTGGCTGGAAGCCGGGGAGCGCGAGCGCCAGCTCGATTACTGGCGCACGCAGTTGGGCGACACGCAGTTGGGTGAAGAGCCTCCGATCCTCGAATTGCCCACCGACCGTGCCTATCCGGCCCAGTCCAGCCACCAGGGCGCGCGCCTGGAAAAAGTCATCGACGGAGCCCTGCGCCAGGACCTGAAAACCCTCGCCCAGCGCCAGGGCGTGACGCTGTTCGTGGTGCTGCTGGCGGCTTTCAAGACCTTGCTGCACCGCTACAGCGGCCAGACCGACATTCGCGTCGGCGGCTTGATCGCCAACCGCACCCGCAGTGAAACCGAAGGCTTGATCGGCTTCTTCGTCAATACCCAGATCCTGCGTAGCGAGGTCACCCCGCAGACCCGTTTCAGCGACCTTTTGCAGAGCCTGCGTCAGGCGGCGCTTGGCGCCCAGGCCCATCAGGAGTTGCCGTTCGATGCGTTGATCGAAGCCCTGCAGCCGGCCCGCAGTCAGAGTCACAATCCGTTGTTTCAGGTGATGTTCAACCACCAGCCGTTGGTGACCGATCTGCAGGACGTGCGACTCGATTGCGGTTTGCAGGTCGGCTATCTGAGTGAGCAGCAACTGGCCGGCAGCGGACGTCAGCATGCGGCCACCAGCGACCTGATGCTCGACACCCGGGAGGAGGGCGAGCAACTGTTCGCCGCGTTCACCTACGCCACCGACCTCTTCGATGAACAGACCATCGCCGCGCTGGCCGAGCATTGGCACAACGTGCTGGTGTCGGTCTGCCGTGATCCGCAACAACCGCTGGGCGAGGTGTCAATGCTCGGCACGGATGAGCGCGAGCGCTTGATTCAACCCGTCGCCAACCCGGCGCTGCGGCCCGGCATGCCGCAGTTGTTTGAGGCCCAAGCGGCGCGCACTCCCGACACCACCGCCGTGATCCTGGCGGGCGATCAGTCGCCCTCACTCAGCTATGCCGAACTGAATGCTCGCAGCAATCGTCTGGCCCATCAGTTGCGCGCCAAAGGGGTCGGCCCCGATGTGCTGGTCGGTGTGGCGTTGGGGCGATCGCTGGAACTGGCCGTGGCGTTGCTGGCCGTGCTCAAGGCCGGCGGCGCCTATGTGCCGCTGGACCCGCACACCCCGGCCGAACGCTTGCGCCATGTGCTCGATGACAGCGGGCTGAAACTGGTGCTGACCGAGAGCCCGCTACTGAGCAGCCTGCCGGCGCTCGATGGCATCGACTGCTTGTGTCTGGACCAGCTACCGGACAGCGACGCTGCGAATCAAGACAACCTGCAAGTGACGGTAGATCCGCAGAACCTCGCGTACGTGATTTACACCTCCGGCTCCACCGGCCGGCCGAAGGGTGTGGCCGTCAGTCACGGCGCGTTGAGTGAATTCATTGCGCGGGCGATCGACTACAGCGACTTGCGCGAAGGCGATCGCGTGCTGCAATTCGCCACCAGCAGTTTTGACGGTTTCGTCGAGCAATTCTTCCCGCCGCTGTGCCAAGGCGCTGCTGTCGTCCTGCGCGATGCACGTCTGTGGGACAGTGCGACCCTGCATCAGGTGGTCGTCGAACAGGGCATTACCCTGGCGGATTTGCCGGCCGCTTACTGGTATTCGGTGGTGCAGGATTACGCGGCCAATCCGCCTGTCCACTTCGGCGCCTTGCGCCAGATTCACGTGGGCGGCGAGGCGATGGCGGTGGACGGACTGCGTCTGTGGCAACGCGCCGGGTTGGGCCATGTGCGTTTGCTCAACACCTACGGCCCGACCGAAGCGACGGTGGTCTCGACCATTCATGATTGCAGCACGTTGACCGCCGAGGCGGTGTCGTGGCGTGGCATTCCGATCGGTCACGGTCTGGAGCAACGCCGGTTGTACGTGCTCGACGACGATTTGAATCTGCTGCCGCAAGGAGCGGTGGGCGAGTTGTACATCGGCGGGCCGGGCCTGGCCCGTGGTTATCACCGGCAACCGACGCTCAGCGCCCAACGGTTTATCGCCGATCCATTCGCGGTCGGCGAGCGCCTGTACCGCACCGGCGACCGTGCCCGACTGCGGGACGACGGCGCGGTGGAATACATCGGCCGCGTCGATCACCAAGTGAAAATTCGCGGGTTCCGCATTGAATTGGGGGAAATCGAGTCGCGGTTGCAGCAATGCCCGGGGATTCGTGAGGCCGTGGTGCTGGCATTGCCCCTGATTGGCGGGACGCAACTGGTGGCGTATCTGGTGGTTGATCAAAGCGTGCTCGGTAGCGCGGCGGAGCAGGTGATTTTGCGTCAGCAAATCAGGGCTTCACTGCAGAAGAACCTGCCGGACTACATGGTGCCCGGCCACTTGCTGCTGTTGCCGCGCCTGCCCCTGACCCCCAGCGGAAAGCTTGATCGCAAGGCTCTGCCGATCCCCGATCCGAGCCAATTACAGAGCGCTTATCGCGCCCCGCAAACCGACACCGAACAGGCGCTGGCGCAGATCTGGATCGAGGTGCTGCAAGTGCCACGGGTCGGTGTCGATGACCATTTCTTCGAGTTGGGCGGGCATTCGTTGCTGGCCGCGCAAGTGATCGCGCGGATCAAAAGCCAGTTGGGCGTGGTGCTGCCGTTGCGCAGCCTGTTCGAGACACCGCTGCTGGGCGATCTGGCCCTGGAGTTGGCCGCGCTGGCCGGCGGTGCAAGCGATAACGACTGGTCCGACATGGATCAGTTCATGAGTTCTTTGGAGGGAGTTGAAGTATGAGCGGCAATATGGCGGAGCGTATCGCTAAAAGGTTCGTCGGTTTGCCGCTGGAGCAACGTCGACTGTTTCTCGCCAAACTGCGCGAGGAGGGCAAGGACTTCAGCCTGCTGCCGCTGCCGGTCAGTCGTCACGACTGCGCGGTGATCCCGCTCTCGTTTGCCCAGCAACGTCTGCTGTTTCTCTGGCAGCTCGACCCGCAGAGCGCCGCGTACAACATGGCCGCCGGCCTGCGCTTGCACGGGCAACTGAACGAGACCGCGCTGTTGCGTTCCTTCGATCACTTGGTGGCGCGTCATGAAGTGCTGCGCACGGTGTTCCAGACCGACAACGACCAGCCGAGCCAGGTCATCCTCGACCAGCAGAGCGTGCCACTGCAACGCGTCGATCTGTCGAACGTCGCCGTGCAAGAACGTGAGGCCGAGCTGGCGCGGCGGGTTCAGGAAGCGGCGGCGCAACCGTTCGATTTGCTCCACGGGCCATTGTTGCGGGCCAGCCTGTTCCGTCTGGCCGACGATGAATTTGTGCTGATCGTGAGCATGCACCACATCGTCTCCGATGGCTGGTCGATGGACGTCATGGTCAAGGAATTCGTGCAGTGCTATCAGGCCTTCAGTCTGGAGCGTGAACCGCAATTGCCGGCGTTGCCGTTGCAGTACGCCGACTACGCGATCTGGCAGCGCCGCTGGCTGGAGGCCGGCGAGGGCGAGCGGCAACTCGATTACTGGCGCCAGCAGCTGGGTGAAGAGCATCCGCTGTTGGACGTGGCGGCGGATTTCCCCCGGCCACTGACCCAGAGTTTCGAAGGCCAGACCCTGAGCTTTGATTTTGGTGCAGACCTGTCCCGGCAGTTGAACGGCTTTGCCCGGGCTCAGGGCATCAGCTTGTTCATGCTGGTGCTGGCCGGTTTTTCGTTGTTCCTGTCGCGTCTTGGCGGCCAGCGCGATATTCGCGTCGGCGTGCCCAATGCCAACCGTGGGCGCTCCGAGGTGGAAGGGCTGATCGGCTTCTTCGTCAACACTCAGGTACTGCGTTGCCAGGTCGATGAGCGCGGCAGTTTCGTCGATTTGCTGGCTCGGGTTCGGGAAGCATCGTTCGGTGCCCAGGCCCATCAGGAGCTGCCTTTCGAGCAACTGGTGGATGAACTGGTGCCCGAGCGAACCCTGGGGCATAACCCGTTGTTCCAGGCCAAGTTCAACCAGAACGTCGGCATGCAGACCCAGCGTTCGGTGAACCTGCCGGGCCTGAGCGTTACTGAGTATCCGCTGGACAAAGAAGGCACGCACTTCGATCTGGCACTGGACATCACCGATGACGGCACGCTGATCCATGGGCAAATGACCTACGCCAGCGACCTGTACCAGCACTCGACCATCGAGGGGTTTATCCCGACGCTGCTCGGTTTGTTCCGCGAATTGCTGAGCGCCCCGCAGGCACCGCTGCACAGTCTTGCAACCACGCCAGTACCACCGGCGCTGACGCCACGGCAGCCGGCGGAATCGGTGTTGCAGCAATGGGATCGTCAGGTGGCCGAACAGCCTGAGGCGCTGGCTGCACGCTGCCTTGAGCGGACGTTGAGTTTCCAGACCCTGGATCAGGACGCCAATCGCCTGGCCCACTACCTGCGAGCGCAAGGTGTGCAGAGCGGGCAACCCGTGGCGGTGCTGATGGAGCGCTCACTGGAATGGCTGACCTGTGTGTTAGGGGTGATCAAGGCCGGGGCGGTGTACATGCCGCTGGACCTCAAGGCGCCGGACGCACGTTTGCAGCAGATGCTCGTAGGCGCGCAGGCGAAGGTCCTGCTGTGTGCCGCAGGTGACGCGCGGGAGAGCACTCTGGCGGTCGCCGGTTGCCAGGGGCTGGCCTTCGCCCCCGAACGCTGGCAGGACCAGCCAGCGACGAAACCTTCGCTGACCGTGTCAGCGGATGCAGCGGCCTATGTGATTCACACCTCCGGTTCCACCGGCCAACCCAAAGGCGTGCTGGTGAGCCACGGCGCTCTGGCCAGTTACGTGCGCGGTGCGCTGGAGCGTCTGGCGCTGGAGCCTGCGGCGAGCATGGCGCTGGTCTCGACCATTGCCGCGGATCTTGGATTTACCGTGCTGTTCGGCGCCTTGTGTTCCGGTCGCTTGTTGCATGTATTGCCCGATGAGCTGGGCTTCGACCCGGACCGGTTTGCCGATTACATGGCTGAGCATCAAGTGGGCGTGCTGAAAATCGTGCCGGGGCATTTGGCGGCGTTGATGCAGGCGTCCCGGGCCGCCGATGTACTACCGCAACACGCACTGATCGTCGGTGGCGAGGCCTGCTCGCCGGCATTGCTGGAACAGGTGCGGCGACTCAAGCCGGGCTGCCGGTTCATCAACCACTATGGCCCGAGTGAAACCACGGTCGGCGTGCTGACCCATGAACTCAAGGATCTCGACTCGGGTGCCCGCAGCGTGCCGGTCGGCCGTCCGTTGCCGGGCGCGCATGTCTACGTGCTGGACGATGTGCTCAACGCGGTCGCCGATCAGGTGGCGGGCGAGCTGTACATCGGTGGCGACAGTGTGGCGCTGGGTTATCTGGGGCAGCCGGGGCTGACCGCCGAACGCTTCCTGCCGGATCCGTTTGGCGCTGTCGGCGCACGGGTGTACCGCAGCGGTGACCGGGTGCGCCGCAACCGTCAGGGCGCGCTGGAGTTCATCGGGCGTGCCGACGATCAGGTCAAGGTGCGCGGCTACCGGGTGGAGCCGGCGGAAGTCGCCCGAGTATTGCTGGGCCTGAACGGCGTGAGCGAGGCCGCGGTGTTGGCCTTGCCGCTGGACGGTGATGAAACGCGCCTGCAACTGGTGGCGTACTGCGTGGCCGCGCCTGACCTGGCGTTGAATGTCGACGACTTGCGCCAGCAGTTACAGGCCTGCCTGCCGGAGTACATGGTGCCGGCGCAGATCGTGGTTCTGGAGCGTCTGCCGCTGACCGCCAACGGCAAACTGGACAAGCGTGCCTTGCCGGCACCAGGGTTGGTCACGCAGCAATTTGTCGCCCCGGTGGGCGAGGTCGAACAGAAGCTTGCCGCCATCTGGGCCGATGTCCTCAAGCTTGAACAGGTGGGCAGCACCGACAACTTCTTCGAACTGGGCGGCGACTCGATCCTCAGCCTGCAAATCATCGCCCGGGCCAAACGCCAGGGCATCAAGCTGAGCCCCAAGCAACTGTTCGAGAAGCAAACCATCGCTCAGTTGGCGGCGGTGGCCAAGTTGATCGAGAGCAAGCCGGCGGCCAGCGTCGCGCAAAAAATCAGCGGCGAGTTGCCGTTGTTGCCCATTCAGGCACGCTTCTTCCAGACTGACATTCCCCAGCGTCATCACTGGAACCAGTCGGTGATGCTGCAACCGCAAATCCCCCTCGACGCGACCCATCTGCACAACGCATTGATGGCCCTGATCGAGCAGCACGATGCGCTGAACCTGAATTTCCAGGCGTCGGGCGAGACTTGGCAGGCGACGTTCCAGGCGCAGCGCCACACGGACCTGTTGTGGGTGCGGGCACTGGACGACCTTGCCGATTTGCCCGCGCTGGCCACCGAGGCCCAGCGCAGTCTCGATCTGCAACAAGGCCGGCTGGTGCGCGGGGTACTGGTGAACCTGCCTGACGCAACACAACGTTTGCTGTTGGTGATCCATCACCTGGTGGTGGATGGCGTGTCCTGGCGAGTGCTGCTGGAGGATTTGCAGCAAGCCTATACCGCGTTGGCGGCTGGCAAGGCGATGGTCCTGCCAGGCAAAAGCAGTTCGCTCCAGGCCTGGGCGCAACACCTGCACCGTTACGGGCAAAGCGATACCTTGAAGGCCGAGCGCGATTACTGGCAGCGCACGCTGGAGGGCGGTAACAGCGACTTGCCGAGGGATTTTCCCGAGACCGTCCAGACTCGTCGTCAGGCCGCTCGGGCCACTTCACGCCTGAACAAGACACTGACCCACGCGCTGCTCAAAGTGGCACCGGCCGCCTATCGCACCCAGATCAACGATCTGCTGCTGACGGCCCTGGCGCGGGTGTTGTGCGACTGGAGCGAACAGGATTCGGTGCTGATCCAGCTCGAAGGTCACGGCCGCGAAGACCTGTTCGACGACCTCGATTTGAGTCGCACCGTGGGCTGGTTCAGCAGTTTGTTTCCGGTGCGTCTGACCCCACAGGCAGAGCCGGGCACTTCGTTGTGCGCGATCAAGGAACAACTGCGAGCGGTGCCGGGCAAAGGCATCGGCTACGGCGTGCTGCGCTACCTCGCAGGCTTCGAACCGCTGCGTGATCTGCCGCAACCGCGCATCACCTTCAACTACCTGGGCCAGTTCGACGGTGCGTTCGATGCGGCTGACGGCGCGCTGTTGGTGCCGACTGCCGACAGCACCGGTGAGCATCAGGATGACGATGCGCCCTTGGGCAACTGGCTGAGCGTCGATGGCCAGGTCTACGGCGGTGAGCTGGAATTGAGCTGGACGTTCGGCCAAGGCATGTACCGCCCGCAAACCATTCAGGCGCTGGCCGATGCTTATTGCCATGAGCTGGAACGGCTGATCGAACATTGCACTGCCGGTGAGCATGCCGGGGTCACGCCGTCGGACTTCAATCTGCTGAGCCTGACGCAAGCGCAACTGTCGGCGCTGCCGGTACCGGCACGGGATATCAGCGATCTCTATCCGTTGTCGCCGATGCAGCAAGGCATCCTGTTCCACAGCCTCAACGAGCCGGATGGCCCGGCCTACACCAACCAGTTGCGGGTCGATGTACGGCAACTGGACGCCGAGCGTTTCAGTCAGGCCTGGCAGCAGACGCTGGAGGCCCATGAGATTCTGCGCACGGTATTCGTCTGGCCCGAGGACGCCGACGCGCCGGTGCAGATTGTTAGGCAGACGGTGCAGATGCCCATGACCGTGCAGGACTGGCGCGGTCGTGATGACCTTCACGCAGCGCTCGATCAGTTGGCCCGAGAGGATCTGGCCGCCGGTTTCGAGCTGGACCAGGCGCCGCTGTTGCGCGTGCTGCTGGTGCGAACCGCTGAAGCGCAGCATCACTTGATCTACACCAGTCATCACATCCTGATGGACGGCTGGAGCACCTCGCAGTTGTTCGGCGAGGTGTTGCAACGCTATGCCGGCATGACCCCGGCGGCGGCTCCGGGTCGTTATCGTGATTACATTGAGTGGCTGGGCCAGCGCGATACTCAGGCCAGTCGCGAGTTCTGGAGGTCGGCGTTGGTTGACCTTCAGGAGCCGACCCGCCTGGCCAGCGCCATGCCGGTCAGCCAGACATTGGCCAGCGGTTATGCCGATTACCAACATGTGTTCAGCGAACAACAAACCGGCGACCTGAACCGCTTCGCCCGCGAACAGAAAGTCACCCTCAATACCTTGATGCAAGCCGCGTGGCTGGTGCTGTTGCAGCGCTATACCGGCCAGGACACCGTGTCCTTCGGCGCGACTGTGGCCGGTCGGCCGACGGACTTGCCCGGCGTCGAGCAGCAGATCGGCCTGTTCATCAATACCTTGCCGGTGGTGGCTGCGCCGTCCGCCGAGATCCCGGTCGGGCAATGGATTCAGCAGGTGCAGAGCCTCAACCTGGCCCTGCGCGAACATGAGCACACGCCGCTCTACGATATCCAGCGCTGGGCGGGGCAGGGCGCGGGCGCGCTGTTTGACAGTATTCTGGTGTTCGAGAACTACCCGATGGCTGAAGCCCTGGCGCAAGGCTCTGCCACCGGGCTGGAGTTTTCCGCCATCGTGCGTCAGGAGCAGACCCACTATCCGCTGACGCTGGTGGCGGTTACCGGTCGCGAGTTGACCCTGGGCTTGAGCTTCGACCAGGCCTGTTTCGATCACGCCACCATCGCCAACCTGAGCACCCAGCTCGAAGGTCTGATGATGCAATTCATGGCGCACGCTTCGCAGCCTCTGGGCGCGTTGCAACTGCTGGACGGTGCACCGCGTCAAGCGGCTGTCGACTGGGGCAAGGCTGCGATCACGGCGCTGGATTCGCGCAACGTGGTTGAGCGGATCGATGCGCAGGTACAACGCCAACCGCAGGCCGCAGCGGTGTTGTTTGCCGAGCAGGCACTCGATTACCGCACTCTCGACGCCCGGGCCAATCGTCTGGCGCACAAGCTGCAAGCGCTGGGTGTCGGGCCGGAAGTGCGGGTGGGCGTGTGCATGCGCCGCACCCCGGACATGCTGGTCGGGCTGCTGGCGATCCTCAAGGCCGGCGGTGCCTACGTGCCGCTGGACCCGGAATATCCGCAAGAGCGCTTGCTGCACATGCTCGAGGACAGTTGCGCGACTGTGTTGCTGACCGAAGCCGCGTTGCAGGCGATGCTGCCCGAGGCGTTGCCGTCGCAAGTGCTGTTGGTCGAAGAGGGCGCCGAGTGGCTTGCCGGGTATCCGTCCACGGCGCCCGTCAGCCAGATCGTGTCGCAGAACCTGGCCTACGTGATTTACACCTCCGGCTCCACCGGCAAACCCAAAGGCGTGGCGATCACCCACGCTAACCTCGCGGCGCTGATCCAGTGGTCGCAGGGTGTTTACTGCGCTGAGCAGCTGCGCGGCGTGCTGGCTTCGACCTCGATCTGCTTCGACCTGTCGGTGTGGGAGATTTTCGTCACCCTGGCCAGCGGCGGTTGCATGGTGCTGGCGGACAACGCCCTGGCGCTGCCCGAGTTGCCGGCCCGTGAGCGGGTGACGCTGATCAACACGGTTCCTTCGGCGATTGCCGCGCTGCAACGGGCCGGGCAGATTCCGGCGTCGGTCACCACCATCAATCTGGCCGGCGAGCCGCTCAAGCAGACGCTGGTCGATACGCTGTACGCCAGCACCTCGGTCAAGCAGGTTTATGACCTGTACGGGCCGTCAGAAGACACCACCTATTCGACTTTCACCCTGCGCACCGCCAATGGCCGAGCGAACATCGGGCGGCCGCTGGACAATACCGTGGCCTACCTGCTCGACAGCCAGTTGCAGCTGTTGCCGGCAGGGCTGGCGGCCGAGTTGTACCTGGCCGGTGCCGGTGTGACCCGAGGTTATCTGCTGCGTCCCGGCCTGACCGCGGAACGCTTCGTGCCGGACCCGTTCGCCACTAATGGTGAGCGGCTGTATCGCACCGGCGATCTGGTGCGCCAGGGGCCAGGTGACACGATTGAGTACATCGGCCGTGCCGACCATCAGGTGAAGATTCGCGGCTTCCGCATCGAGCTGAGCGAGATCGAAGCCCGATTGCTGGAACAGCCCGAGGTGCGCGAAGCCGTGGTGCTGGCGCAGGAGGGCGCGGCGGGTAAACACCTGCATGCCTACGTCGTAGCGAGCCAACCGGGCAGTTTATCGTTGGTGGAAAGCCTGCGGGCGGCCCTGGCCAATCGTTTGCCGGCGCACATGGTGCCGAGCCATCTGCACGTGATCGACGCGCTGCCGCTGACCCCCAATGGCAAGCTCGATCGCAAGGCCCTGATGGCGCTGGGCGGCAATCCGACGCTGCAGCGTTACGAAGCGCCGCGCACCGATTTGCAATGGGAAGTGGCGACCGTCTGGCAAGAGGTGTTGGAAGTCGAGCGCGTCGGCCTGACGGACAACTTCTTCCAATTGGGCGGGCATTCGTTGCTGGCGACGTTGGTGGTGACCCGGATCAAGGAACGGCTGGGTGACAAGGTGCCGCTCAAGGAGCTGTTCGAAGCCGACACCCTGCAAGCGTTCTGCACCCGCATCGAAGCGTTGCGCGTCGATTTATCACCGGTTCAGGACGAATTGGCTAAATCCCTGGAGGCCCTCAAACGTCTATCCCTCGATGATCTGGAAAAACTGATTTCTTGAGGGGAACAACGCGTGCAAGAGTTAATCGAGTCGGTAGGACAACTTTCGGCTAAGCAAAGAAAGGCTCTGGCGGTTCTGCTCAAGCAGAAGGGCGTCAACCTTTTTGACATTGCCCCGGTTTTCAAGCGCACGGCTGAAGAACCGTTGTTGCTGTCCTACGCTCAACAGCGCCAGTGGTTTCTCTGGCAATGGGCGCCGCACAGCGCGGCCTACAACATTCCGACGGCCCTGCGCTTGCAGGGCCCGCTGGATGTGGCCGCGTTGCAGCGCAGCGTCCAGGCGCTGATCGAACGTCACGAAACCTTGCGCACGGTGTTCACTCAAGACGCCGGGCAACCTTTGCAAACGATCCTGCCCGCAGGATCGTTTGCCCTGGATATTCACGAACTGAGCCCTGAGCTGGCGGCAAATCCGCAGGCGTCGATCCAGGCCTTCGTCCAGACCCAGAGCCAGCAAGCTTTCGATTTGCAGACCGGCCCGCTGTTACGCGCCGCGCTGCTGCAAGTCACCCCGCATGATCACGTGCTGGTGCTGACCCTGCACCACATCGTGTCGGATGGTTGGTCGTTGCAGGTGATGATCGAGGAGCTGGTGCAGTTGTATGCCGGTTTCAACCTCGGGCATGACGCCGGGCTGCCGGCCTTGCCGATTCAATACGCCGACTACGCCCTGTGGCAGCGGCAATGGATGGAGGCTGGCGAGCAGGAACGTCAACTGACCTACTGGCAACAAAAGCTCGGCGACGAACAGCCGGTGCTGGAGCTGCCCACCGACCGTGCGCGTCCGGTGGAGCAGAGCTTTGCCGGGGCCAGCCATAACCTGATTCTGGACCCGACGCTGAGCGACAGCCTCAAGGCCTTCGCCCGACGGGAAAACGTCACGCTGTTCGTGCTGTTGCTGGCCTCGTTCCAGGCCTTGTTGCACCGCTACAGCGGCCAGGCCGACATCCGCGTCGGTGTGCCGGTGGCCAACCGCGGACGCGTGGAGATCGAGCGTCTGATCGGTTTCTTCGTCAACACCCAAGTACTCAAGGCGGATGTCGACGGGCAAGCCAGCTTCGTCGATCTGCTACGCCAGGTTCGGCAAACCGCCCAGGAAGCCCAGGCACACCAGGACCTGCCGTTCGAACAACTGGTGGAAGCCCTGGAGCCGGGACGCAGCCTGAGCCACAGCCCGTTGTTCCAGGTGATGTTCAATCACCAGGCCGAAAGCCGGATCAGTGTCGAAACCCGCTTGAACGGCTTGAGCATCGAGCCGCTGGAATGGCAAAGCACAACCGCGCAGTTCGACCTGGTGCTGAACACCACCGAACAGGCCCATGGCATTGAAGCGGTGCTCAAATACGCCACCGATTTGTTCGAGCCAGCGACCATCGAGCGCCTGGCGCAGCATTGGCAAAATCTGCTGCGGGCGATCGTTCAGGACCCGACCCAGCGCATTGCCCAGCTGCCGGTGCTCGATGACGCGCAGCAACAGCAACTGCTCGCGCACTGGAACCCGAGCCCGGTGGTGCACCCGGTCAGCCAGTGCATTCATCAGTTGATCGAGGCTCAGGCCGAGCGTCATCCGCAGGCGCCAGCGGTGGTGTTCGCCGGGCAACGGCTGACATACGCCGAACTCAATCGCCAGGCCAACCAATGGGCGCATCAGCTGATCGCCCGTGGCGTCGGCCCCGATGTGCGGGTGGGCGTGGCGGTGGAGCGTTCGCTGGACATGATCGTCGCCATTGTCGCGGTGCTGAAGGCCGGTGGCGCTTATGTGCCGCTGGACCCGAGCTACCCCGACGACCGTTTGCGCTACATGATCGAGGACAGCGGGATCGAGCTGTTGCTGACCCTGGGACATCTGCTGGCGCAACTGCCGATTCCACCGGGGCTGGCCTGCCTGGATTTGAATCAACCACCGCAGGACAGCAGCACAGTCAATCCGCCGTGCATGACTACGGCGGACAACCTCGCGTATGTGATTTACACCTCCGGTTCCACCGGCAAGCCCAAAGGCGCGCTGCTGCCCCATGGCAATGTCATTCGCCTGTTCAGCGCCACCGATCACTGGTTCGGTTTCGGCCCCGAGGACAGCTGGACGCTGTTCCATTCCTACGCCTTCGACTTCTCGGTCTGGGAAATCTTCGGCGCGCTGCTCTACGGCGGCAAACTGGTGGTGGTGCCCCACGACGTCACCCGTTCGCCGGAAGAGTTCTACACCTTGCTCTGCGATGAACAAGTCACCGTTCTGAACCAGACGCCATCGGCGTTCAAACCGCTGATGCAAGTGGCCAGTGCCTCATCGCGCAACCATGCGCTGCGTTACGTGGTGTTTGGCGGTGAAGCGCTGGAAGTGCAGAGCCTGCGCCCCTGGTTCGAGCGTTTTGGTGATCGCGCGCCGACCCTGATCAACATGTACGGCATCACCGAAACCACCGTGCACGTGACCTATCGCCCGCTGTCCATGGCGGACTTGCAGCAGACCCACAGCAGCCCGATCGGCCAGCCGATTGTCGACCTGTCGTGGTACTTGCTCGATGACGCGCTGAACCTGGTGCCCCAAGGGTGCATCGGCGAGTTGTACATCGCCGGGGCCGGGCTCGCACGGGGGTATCTGAACCAGCCAGGCATGAGCGCCACCCGGTTCGTTCCGGATCCGTTCAACCCTGTGGCCGGCGAACGCCTGTACCGCACCGGCGACCTGGCGCGGCTGCGCGGTGACGGGGTGATCGAGTACATCGGCCGTATCGACCATCAAGTGAAGATTCGCGGTTTCCGCATCGAGCTGGGGGAAATCGAAACCCAGTTGCTCAAGCATGACGCGGTGCGTGAAGCCGTGGTGCTGGCGGTCGAAGGGCTCAGTGGGCAGCAACTGGCGACCTGGATTGTGCCGAGCGAGCCACTGGAAGCGCAGGCCCATGCCAGCTTGCGCGATTCGATCAAGGCGCAATTGCGTGAAAGCCTGCCGGACTACATGGTGCCGGTCAGCTGGGTGTTCCTCGATCGCCTGCCGCTGACGGCCAACGGCAAGCTCGATCGCAAGCAACTGCCCAACCCCGATGTAAGCCTGGTGCAAGAAGCTTATGCGGCACCGCGCAGCGAACTCGAACAGCGTTTGGCCGAGATATGGCAGGACGTGCTGAAAGTCGAGCGGGTCGGGCTCAACGACAACTTCTTCGAACTGGGCGGCGATTCGATCATCTCGATTCAGGTGGTCAGCAGGGCGCGTCAGGCGGGCATTCGCTTTTCGCCCAAGGACATCTTCCAGCACCAGACCGTGCAACGCCTGGCCACCGTCGCGCAGCAGAGCGATGCGGTGCAGGCGATGCAAGGTGATGTGCTCGGCGCGGCCGTGCTGACGCCGATTCAACAGTATTTTTTCGCCACCGAGATTCCCCAGCGTCAGCACTGGAACCAGTCGATCCTGCTGACCCCGGCCGCGCCTCTGCAAGCGGTTGCGCTGGAGCAGGCCCTGGAACATCTGCAACGGCATCACGATGCCTTGCGCCTGCGCTATCGCCAAACCGCCGGTGATTGGGTGCAAGAGCACGCTGCCGTCGATCAGCCCAACGCACTTTTGCGCAGAGTGGTGTTGCCAGACAGCGAGGCCTTGCCCGCGCTGTGCCTGGAGCTGCAACGCAGCCTCAATCTGAGCGATGGCCCGCTGATCCGCGCGGCCCTGGTGGACTTGCCCGACGCCAGCCAGCGACTGCTGCTGGTGATTCATCACCTGGTGGTCGATGGTGTGTCGTGGCGGATCCTGCTCGAAGACCTGCAAACCGCTTATCAGCAACTGAGCGCTGGCACGCCGTTGCGCCTGCCGGCCAAGACCACGGCGTTCAAGGATTGGGGCGAACGCCTGCAAGGCTATGCGCGCAGCGCCGGGCTGGAAACCGAGCTGGATTACTGGCGCGAGCAACTGGCCGAAGCGCCGGCGGACTTGCCGCTGGACAACCCTGATGGACAACTGCAGAACCGTTTCGAGCGCAGCGTCGATACCCGTCTGGATGCCGAACGCACCCGGCAATTGCTGCAACAGGCACCGGCGGTCTATCGCACCCAAGTCAACGATTTGCTGTTGACCGCACTGGCCCGGGTTTTGTGTGAATGGACCGCCTCCGACAGCGCGCTGGTGCAGCTCGAGGGACATGGCCGCGAAGACCTGTTCGACGACCTCGACCTGAGCCGTACCGTGGGCTGGTTCACCAGCATGTTCCCGGTGCGCCTGACTCCGCAGGCCAGCCTCGAAGCGTCCATCAAGGGCATCAAGGAACAACTGCGCTCGATCCCCAACAAAGGCATCGGCTTTGGCTTGCTGCGGTATCTAGGCAGCGACGCTGCGCAGGCAGCGCTGAGCGGTTTGTCCCAACCGAAGGTGACGTTCAACTACCTGGGGCAGTTCGATAACAACTTCGACGAAGACGCCCTGTGGGTGCCGGCCACCGAAGACAAGGGCGCCGGGCAGGATCAACAGGCGCCGATGAGCAACTGGCTGACCATCGACGGCCGCGTTTACCAAGGGCAATTGAGCCTGACCTGGACCTACAGCGGCGACGTGTTCGAAGAGGCGACCATCAACGCCCTGGCTCGCGCTTATGAAGTTGCGCTGGGCGAGTTGATCGAGCATTGCCTGAATCATCCGAGCGGCGGCCTGACGCCGTCCGATGTGCCGCTTGCCGGGTTGTCCCAGGCGCATCTGGACAGCCTGCCAATCGCCGCGCAGCGGATCGAGGACATTTACCCGCTGGCGCCAATGCAGCAGGGCATTCTGTTCCACAGCTTGTACGACGCCGATGCCAGCGCTTACGTCTATCAGATGCTGCTGGATATCGACGGTCTGGACGTACCGCGCTTCCAGCAAGCCTGGCAGCGAGTGGTGGATCGTCATGAAGTGCTGCGCGCCGGTTTCATCTGGGGCCGCGATGGCCTCGATACACCGCTGCAAGTGATCAATCGCCAGCTGACCCTGGAAATGCCGGAAGTGGATGTGCGTGGCGAACCGGACCTGCAAGCCGTGCTTGAGGCCCGTGCCTTGGCTGATCGCGAACGCGGTTTCGACTTGCAGAATCCGCCGTTGCTGCGCCTGTGCCTGCTGCGCACCGCCGATGATCGTCATCGCCTGATCTTCACCTGCCACCACATTCTCATGGACGGCTGGAGCAACTCGCGGATGTTTGGCGAAGTGCTGCAGGATTACGCCGGGCATCCGGTGCCGAGTGCCCAGGGCCGTTATCGCGACTTCCTGGCCTGGCTGCAACGCCAGGACAAGGACGCGGCGCAAGCCTTCTGGCGCGGGCAGTTGACCGAACTGGACGAACCGACGCGGCTGGCCTCGGCCTGCCACGGACAGACCGTGCCCGGCCCTGGCAAAGGCGTGCACAAGCTCATCTTTGATGCAGCTTTCACCCAGCGCCTCAACGGTTTCTCGCGCCAGCAGCAAGTGACGCTCAACAGCCTGGTGCAAGCCGCGTGGCTACTGGTGTTGCAGCGCTACACCGGGCAAAGCAGTGTCGCGTTCGGCGCGACGGTGTCCGGTCGCCCGGTGGACCTACCGGGTATCGAGCAACAGTTGGGCCTGTTCATCAATACCCTGCCGGTGATCGCCAGCCCGCAAGCGACCTGCAGTGTCAGTGACTGGGTGCGCAGCGTGCAGGACAAGAACCTGCTGCTGCGCGATTACGAACAGACGCCATTGCAAGACATTCAACGCCTGGCCGCGCTCAACGGCGAAGCATTGTTCGACACCTTGCTGGTGTTTGAAAACTACCCGGTGTCCGACACCCTGGAGGCCAATCCGGGCGGCTTGCGTTTCAGCGGTCTCGAACACCGCGAGCAAACCAACTACGGTCTGACACTGATCGCCGGTGCCGGCGAGGTGTTGAGCCTGGACTTCAACTACATCACCGAGCACTTCGCCGAGCGCAGCATTGTCGGCCTGGCCGCTCATCTGCAAGAAGTGCTGCGTCAGTTCCTCGACGCACCCCAACGCTTGCTGGGCGAGATCGGCCTGTTGCCGGCGACCGAGCTGCGCACCCTGGCCGAATGGAATGACCATCACGCCGCGTACCCGGCCCAGGCGTTGATCCATCAGGGCTTTGAAGCCCAGGTCGAAACGCGGCCACAGGCGATTGCCTTGCGGCATGCCGGTGCTGGTTTGACCTACGCCGAACTCAATCGCCGCGCCAATCAACTGGCCCGTCATCTGCAAACCCTGGGGGTCGGTGCGGAAGTCCGCGTGGGCGTGGCGATGCCTCGTTCCGCCGAACTGGTGATTGCCCTGATGGCCGTGCTCAAGGCCGGTGGCACCTACGTGCCGCTGGACCCGGACTACCCGGCGGATCGCGTGGCCTACATGCTCGACGACAGCCAGGCGCGGGTGCTGCTGACCCAGCAGCACTTGCTGTCGCAGTTGCCCGAGACCCAGGCCCAGGTGGTGTGGGTCGAGGCGGGCGGTCAGGCCTTCGCTGACCTGGCATCGCACAACCTTGAGGGCGGGATTGATTCTGCCAACCTGGCTTATGTGATTTACACCTCCGGTTCAACCGGTAAACCGAAGGGCGTGGCGATTGCTCATCGCAACGTGCAGGCGTTGATCCACTGGTCGCATGAGGTGTACAGCGAAGAGGACCTGCAAGGCGTGCTGGCCTCGACTTCGGTGTGCTTCGACCTGTCGGTGTGGGAGATTTTCGTCACCCTGGCCCGCGGCGGCTCGATCATCATGGCGCGCAACGCCCTGGAATTGCCGGACCTGCCAGAGCGCGATCAGGTGCGCCTGATCAACACCGTGCCGTCGGCCATCGCGGCCTTGCAGCGCGCCGGGCAGATCCCTTCAGGTGTGCGCATCATCAATCTCGCCGGGGAACCGCTCAAGCAAGCGCTGGTGGATACGCTGTACCGCGAGACCTCGGTCGAGCACGTTTACGATTTGTACGGGCCGTCGGAAGACACCACTTATTCGACCTGCACCCGCCGCGAAGCCGGCGGTCAGGCGAACATCGGCCGGCCGCTGGTGAACACCACCGCGCACTTGCTCGATGCCCAATTGCAGGCCGCGCCGATTGGCGTTGCCGCCGAGTTGTACCTGGCCGGTGACGGCATTACCCGTGGCTATCTGTTCCGCCCGGGCCTGACCGCCGAGCGCTTTGTGCCCAACCCGCTGGCCAGCAATGGCGAACGGATGTACCGCACCGGCGACCTCACCCGTTTGAGTGAAGACGGTGTGATCGAGTACGTCGGCCGCATCGACCATCAGGTCAAGGTGCGTGGGTTCCGTATCGAACTGGGTGAAATCGAAGCGCGCCTGCTGGCTCACGACAGCGTGCGCGAAGGCGTGGTGCTGGCGGTGGAAGGCCATAGCGGCCAGCAACTGGTGGCCTACGTGGTGCCGACGCAGTCGGACCTGAGCCCGCGAGAGCAGGACGATCTGAGCGAGGCGCTCAAGGCCGGACTCAAGGCGCATCTGCCGGATTACATGGTGCCGGCGCAATGGCTGTTCATTGAACAATTGCCGCTGACCCCCAACGGCAAACTCGACCGCAAGGCCTTGCCGACTCCGGACGCCAACCAGCTGCAACGCGATTACGTGGCACCGCGCACTGCACTGGAGCAGCAGATTGCCGGGATCTGGCAAGACATTCTGAAACTCGAGCGGGTCGGCGTGACCGACAACTTCTTCACCCTGGGCGGCGATTCGATCATCTCCATCCAGGTGGTGAGCCGGGCGCGTCAGCAGGGCATCAGCTTCACGCCCAAGGATCTGTTCCAGCAGCAGACGGTCCAGGGGCTGGCCACTGTCGCGCAGCTCGGCAAAGCCCTGGCGCCAACCGATCAAGGCCCGGTGACAGGTGAGACACCGTTGCTGCCGATTCAACAATGGTTCTTCGAACAAGCCTTGCCGCAGCGTCATCACTGGAATCAGTCGGTGCTGCTCAAACCGTTGAACCCTCTGCTGGCCGCGACGCTTGAGCAGGCACTGCACGCGCTGATCGATCATCACGACGGCCTGCGCCTGGGCTTTACCCAAACCCCGGGCGGCTGGTCGGCGAGCTATCGGGCTGTGGAACACCAGCGCCTGTCGCCGTTGTGGCTGGAATCGGTCAGTGATGCCGCCCACCTGGAACGCGTCGCCGAACAAGCCCAACGCAGCCTGGATCTGCAACAAGGCCCGTTGTTGCGCGCGGTGTTGTTCGAGTTGCCTGAGGGCGAACAGCGCTTGTTGTTGATCGTTCATCACCTGGTGGTCGATGGGGTGTCGTGGCGGATCCTGTTGGAGGATTTGCAGGGCAGCTACCGCCAGTTACTGGCCGGCGAACCGTTGGCATTGGCGGCCAAGACCACGTCCTTCAAGCATTGGGCGGAGCAGTTGCAAACTCATGCCCGCAGTGAATCGCTGCTGGGACAACTGCCTTACTGGCAGGCGCAGCGCCCGGACGGCGCGCCGCTGCCGCAAGATAACCCCCAGGGCAGCCTGCAGAGCCTCCATGCCTTGACGCTTTACAGTCGCCTGAACCCGACCTTGACCCGACGACTGCTGCAACAGACCCCGGCGGCTTACCGCACACAGGTCAACGACCTGTTGCTGACGGCGCTGGCACGGGTGATCGCTCGTTGGAGCGAACAGTCGTCGGTGCTGATTCAGCTCGAAGGCCATGGTCGTGAAGATTTGTTCGACGGCCTCGATCTGACCCGCACAGTCGGCTGGTTCACCAGCCTGTTCCCGGTCAAATTGACCCCGACCCAGGAGCTGGCCGGCTCGATCAAGCAAATCAAGGAGCAACTGCGCGCGATTCCGGATCGTGGCATTGGTTACGGTGTGCTGCGTTATCTGGGGGACGAGGCTTGCCAGGCGTCACTGCGAACCCTGCCGACACCGCGTATCACCTTCAACTACCTGGGCCAGTTCGACGGTAGCTTCGATAGCCAGAGCGGTGCCTTGTTTGTGCCGTCCGATGAGGTCAAGGGCGCAGAGCACAGTCACGATGCGCTGTTGGGTAACTGGCTGACGCTCAATGGCCAAGTGTACGGTGGCGAGTTGAGTGTCGGCTGGTCGTTCAGCACGCAGATGTTCAACGCCTCGACCATCGAACGCCTGACCGAGGAGTACACCCGGGAGCTGGAACTGCTGATCGAGCATTGCTGCCAGCCGGACAGCCACGGCGTCACGCCGTCGGACTTCCCGTTGGCGCATCTGGATCAGTCCCGACTGGACGCCTTGCCGATAGCCCCGTCCCGGATCGAAGACATTTATCCGCTGTCGCCGATGCAAGAGGGCATGCTGTTCCATACCTTGTCGGACAATGGTTCGAGCCTGTACGTCAATCAGATCAGTTTGCCGGTGGGCGGTCTGGATGTTGAGCGTTTCCGCAAGGCCTGGGAGGCGGTCATCGAGCGTCAGGCCATCCTGCGCACCAGTTTCCATTGGCACGATGGCTTGGCCAAACCGCTGCAAATTGTCCAGCGTCAGGCGACGCTCGATTTGCAGGTGCTCGACTGGCGCGATCGCGACGCCAGCGAGGCGGACATCGCCGCGCGGGCCGCCGAGGATCGCGCGCGAGGCTTCGAGCTGACCCATGCGCCACTGCAGCGAGTGTTGTTGATTCGCAGCACTGAAGATCAGTACCAGATGGTCTGGACCAGTCACCACATCCTGATGGACGGCTGGAGCAGCTCGCGACTGTTTGGTGAGGTGATCCAGCACTACGCCAAGGGTGAAATCAGCGCTGAAAACGGCCGCTACCGCGACTTCATTGCCTGGTTGCAAGCCCAGGACCAGGACGCCCGGGAGCTGTTCTGGAAAGCCCGGCTGGCCCCGGTCAACGAGGCGACGGCGTTGAGCCAGGCCATCCATCCGCGGCATGTGTCCGATGAACCCGGCCACAACGCCATTTACTCCCATTGGGACGCGCAACAGACTGGTCGTCTGCTGCAGTTCTGCCGCGATCTGCGGATTACCCCGAACACGTTGATCCAGGGCGCATGGTTGCTGCTGTTGCAGCGTTACACCGGGAAAAACACCGTGACCTTTGGTGCCACGGTGTCCGGGCGTCCCGAGAGTTTGCCCAATGTCGGCAACATGCTGGGTCTGTTCATCAACACCTTGCCGATCATTCAGACGCTGGAACCGGATCAGCCTCTGGCAGACTGGCTGAACCGGATCCAGGCTTACAACCTGGATATCCGCGACCATTCCCAGGCTCCGTTGGCGGACGTGCAACGCTGGTCCGGCCTGGGCGGGCAGGCGCTGTTCGACAGCATCATCGTGTTCGAGAACTACCCGATCGACGACCGCCTGCAAGAGGACAACGATAGCGGCTTGAGCTTCGGCAAATCCATCGGCCATGACGTGACGAACGTGCCGATGGACCTGGCGGTGACGCTCGGCGACGAATTGTCGATTGAATACCTGTACCTGCGCAGCCACTTCAGTGCCGAGGCGGTGGAGGGTATTCGTCTGACGCTGGAAAACACCCTTGAGGCGATGATGCGCGCGCCTGATGAACGCCTGGGTAACCTGCAGCGCCTGTCGCTCGAGCAATGGCAGGCGATGCAAACCTGGAGCGCCGAACCGCCAGCGGATCATCAGCCACAGCTATTGCCGGAGCTGATCAGCCGACACGCGCTGAGTCAGCCCGAGGCCATTGCGGTGCAATGCGCCGGGCTGAGCCTGAGCTACGGCGAACTGGAGCGACGGGCCAATCGTCTGGCCCATTGCCTGATCGAACATGGCGCGGGGCCGGAGGTGGTGATCGGCGTGGCGCTGCCGCGTTCGCTGGAAATGGTCGTCAGCTTCCTCGCCGTGCTTAAAAGCGGCGCGGCGTATGTGCCGCTGGACATTGATTATCCGCCGGAGCGTCTGGCGTACATGATCGAAGATTCCGGCATGGCGTTGCTGCTGACCCAGAGCAGCCTGCGGGCAACGTTACCGGCGCCTGAGGGCCTGTTGCGCCTTGAGCTGGATCAGCTCGACGAGTCCCGTTATGCCGATGAGGCGCCGGTGTGTCGCGTGCTGGAGCAAGGGCTGGCTTATCTGGTTTACACCTCGGGTTCCACCGGCCGGCCAAAAGGCGTGGCGGTCACCCAAGGGCCGCTGAGCATGCACTGTCAGGCCATCGCCACACTGTATGAAATGGACACCCGCAGTTGCGAGCTGCATTTCATGTCGTTCGCCTTCGACGGTGCTCATGAGCGCTGGTTGAGTACGCTGTACAGCGGCGGCCGGCTGGTGGTGCGGGACGGTTGCCTGTGGACGCCGGAGCAGACTTATCAGGCGCTGCACGAGTACGGCGTGACCATCGCCTGCTTCCCGCCGGCCTACCTCAAGCAACTGGCCGAGTACGCCGCGGCCAGCGGTATCGCACCGCCGCCGGTGCGTATCTACTGCTTCGGTGGCGATGCGGTGCCGGACCAGACCTTCGAACAGGTCAAGGCGGCGCTGCGTCCCGAGTACTTCACCAACGGCTACGGCCCGACGGAAACCGTGGTCACGCCGATGCTGTGGAAAGTGCCGGTGAGCCAGCAGTGTGAAGCGGCCTATGCGCCGATCGGCCGGGCAGTGGGGGCACGTTCCCTGTATGTGCTGGATGAAGAACTGAATCCGCTGCCGCCCGGTTTTGCTGGCGAGTTGTACATCGGTGGCTACGGGGTTGCCCGTGGTTATCACGGTCGGCCAGACCTGACCTGCGAGCGCTTCGTGCCCAATCCGTTTGCCAGCGGCGAGCGGTTGTACCGCACCGGCGACCTGGTGCGCTTGCGCCAGGACGGCGTGGTCGATTACGTCGGCCGCATCGACCATCAGGTCAAAGTGCGCGGGTTCCGCATCGAGCTGGGTGAAGTCGAGGCCAGCCTGCGGCAACTGGCGCGGGTCAGCGACGCCCTGGTGATCGCCCGGGACAATGCCTCCGGCAAGCAACTGATCGGTTACGTCGTCACTGATGCTGGCCAGCAGCTGGGTGATGAACTCAAGGCCGGTCTGCGCAGCACTTTGCCTGAATACATGGTGCCGGCGCAGATCATTTGCCTCAGTGCCTTCCCGATCACCCCCAACGGCAAGCTCGACCGCAAGGCATTGCCCGAGCCGGAGTTCAAAAGCGAGGAATACGTTGCCCCGCGCAATCAGCAGGAACAACTGCTGGTGGACATCTGGGCGCAGGTGTTGCAGGTGGAGCAGGTCGGTATCAGCGACAACTTCTTCGAACTGGGCGGCGACTCGATCCTGAGCCTGCAAGTGATTTCCCGGGTCAGGAACCACCCGACCCTGCAGATGGACCTCAAGCTGCGCGATCTGATGCGCTACCAGACCATCGCCGGCATCGTCGAACAGGACGTGGTCAAGGCGAGCACCGCGCAACCGGCGGTGGACCTCACCCATGTGGCCAGCGAGGGGCTGTTCAATCTGCTGCCGATTCAGGAGTGGTTCTTTGCCGAGGGCATGGCCGAGTCTCATCACTACAACCAGTCGTTTTTGCTGAGTGCGCGTCAGACGCTGGATCTGGATGCCCTGGAACAGGCACTGGGCTGGATCGAAAACCACCACGACACCTTGCGCCTGCGCTTCTGTCAGGAAGGCGGGCGCTGGTTGCAGCGCTACGCCGCACCGACCGAGCGCCGCGAGCCGGTGTTGTGGCGCCGCGAGGTCGAGAACAGTGAGCAGGTCGAAGCCTTGGCCAACCTGACTCAGCGCAGCCTCAAACTCGACGATGGACCGGCCTGGCGTGTGGTGCACATCGCCTTGCCGGACGGCCAGGCGCGGCTGTTGATGGTTATCCACCATCTGGTGGTCGACACCGTGTCGTGGCGGATTCTGCTCGACGACTTGAAGGTGGCCTATGAAGCCTGTGTGATGGGCATCGAACCGCAATTGCCGATCCGCACCAGCAGCTATCGCGCATTTGCCGAAGCGTTGCAGGCGCAGGCGCCGGTGATTGCCGAACAGGAATTGGGCTACTGGCTGGAGCAACTGGATCAGCCGGGTATCGACCTGCCGTGCGACAACCGTCGCGGCAAGAATCAGGTGCGTCACCAGGCTCAGGCGCGGCTCAAGTTGTCCCGCGAGCACACCGAACAGTTGCTCAAGCAGGCGCCAGCGGTCTATCGCACGCAGATCAACGATTTGCTGCTGTCGGCCCTGAGCCGGGCGTTGTGCCGCTGGAGCGAACAGTCGTCGGCGCTGATTCTGCTGGAAGGGCACGGCCGCGAGGACCTGTTCGAGAACATCGACCTGAGTCGCAGCCTGGGCTGGTTCACCAGCATGTTCCCGGTCCGGCTCACCCCCGACAGCGCGGACATCGGCGCGTCGATCGTCAACGTGCAAACGCAGTTGGCGGCCATCCCGCAGAAGGGCATCGGCTATGGCGTGTTGCGCCACCTGGCCGGCCCGCAACTGGCTCGCCAATTGGCTGACCTGCCGCAGGCACGGGTGACGTTCAACTATCTGGGCCAGTTCGACCAGAGCTTCGACGAGCAGGCCTTGCTGGTGCCGGCGCTGGAAGAAACCGGCGACAACTACAGCCTGCAGGCCAATCTGGGCAACTGGCTGGAGATTGTCGGCCAGGTGTACGACGGCCAGTTGGCGCTGCGTTGCATCTACAGCAGCCAGCGTTATCGGGCCAGCACCATGGAGTTGTTGATGCAGGATTATCAGCGCGAGCTAGAAGCGTTGATCGAGCATTGCATGGCGCGGGTGGGCTGAGCCGGGGGTTTAATCATTGCTGGGGGGCGTTGCTCAGGCGCGCCCCTTTTTTACGGACATAAGGATTCTTTCGATGTCGTTACACCCTGATCTGGAAGCCTTCCTCGACCTGGCGCAAGACGGCCAGGACGCAGGCCAGCCAGCGCTGCATCAACTGACGCCGGTCGAGGCGCGGGCGATCTTCGAACAAACCACCGGGCAATTGCGTTGGGATGCCCCTCAGGATCTTGACGTGCTTGAGGTCAACACCACGGCCCGGGACGGTGCGCCGTTGGCGTTGCGTTTATATCGCCCGAGAGCGGCGACGGCGCCGATGCCGGTGCTGGTGTATTTCCATGGCGGTGGTTTTGTAGTGGGCAGCCTGGACTCCCATGACGGTGTCTGCCGCGAATTCTGCCGGCGTACGCCGTGCGCGGTGTTGTCGGTTGGCTATCGGCTGGCGCCGGAGCATCGTTTCCCGACCGCGCTGGAGGACGGTGAAGACGCCTTGTCCTGGCTGGCGGAACAGGCGCTGGCCCTGGGGCTGGATGCCGGTCGCGTCGCGTTCGGCGGTGACAGTGCCGGTGCCACGCTGGCGACGGTGCTGGCCTTGCAAGCAGTGGTTCAGCCACACACTGTGGCCATCGCCCCCAAGGTGCAGTTGCTGTGTTATCCGGTCACTGATGCGTCGCGCACCCACGATTCGCGTTTGTTGTTCAGTGAGGGGTATTTGCTGGAGAACGACACGCTGGACTGGTTTTACCAGCACTACGCCCGCAGCCCCGAAGACCTGCTGGACTGGCGCTTCTCACCGTTGCTGGCTGAGGAATTGCGCGGGGTGGCGCCGGCGATTGTGTTGCTGGCCGAGTTCGATCCGTTGCTCGATGAAGGTCAGGCCTACGTCGATAAACTGCGTGCGCAGGGGGTGAGTGTCGAACTCGAACATTGCCCGGGGCTGACCCATGACTTGCTCAGATTGGCTTCGGTCATGCCGGATGTGTTGGGTGTACATGAAAGCTTGAGTCGGGCGCTGAGTCGGCATTTGGGTTGAGCATGGAAACTGCGGGATAGTGCGATCTGTGATCGTTCCCACGCTCCGCGTGGGAATGCAGCCCGGGACGCTCCGCGTCCCTTCCAGAGCCGAACGCAGAGCGTCCGTTGAGGCATTCCCACGCAGAGCGTGGGAACGATCATCCTCGCTAGCCTCGCGGATCGAAGTTATCCAGCACCCGATTCACCGCCAGCTCCCCGAGCATGACCACCGATTGAATCCCCAACATCATGTTGCGATGTGGCATGTCCATCAACCCGGCGAACTCACTGAGCATCATGCTCGCTGACGCCAGGGTTTCGCAGGCGTTGACCAGCAGGGTTTCGTTATCGACTTCGGTGCCGACATGGTAAATGGTGCTGGGCTTTCGCTTGGTGTCTTTGGGAATGTCCGGTTTGAGGTAGTAATCGAGGGCGCGATCGGCGGCTTCGTTGAGTTTTTTCGAATCGAGGGATTCGTACGGGGATGCCGGATCGGTTTCCGGTGGATTAGGCGTCGGTTTGAACATAGATGGAACTCCTTGATAAATGGAGCCGCAGACCTATTGCTACCAAACATTAGGGTGGCGGCAGTACGCAGGTTGGTAGACCGGGCATCAAGGGAACCCAGCGCGTCCGAGGGCGCCCTGCGCACAACCGCCATAACAAAACAGCAGACGAAAAAAAGCGTCAACTGCTTGAAACGTCGGCGTTGTGCGCCTTGATTAACCCGGGCTACCAAACCCGATCGCTGATTCGTCAGCGACCCGGAAACGATAGAGCCCGGCCTCAAGGCGCACAAGCCGGCGGATTCTGGCGTAGTCGTAGGCAGCGGCGCAAGAATGTGTAGCCTGAGTGAGTATCTGGAAGTGTCGTTTAAACAGTGCTTGTTTAGCGATCTGACACTGAGCCTTGTGGTGGCTGTACCGGCCCCTTCGCGAGCAAGCCCGCTCCCACAGGGGATCTTCGGTGAACACACTATTTGTGTACGCCTGAGATCAAATGTGGGAGCGGGCTTGCTCGCGAAGAGGCCCGC
>NZ_JBXAOA010000031.1:0-42941 GCF_058802325.1 Pseudomonas sp. GW822-FHT02E03
CGTGGGAATGCCTCAATGGACGCTCTGCGTCCGCTCTTGGGACGCGGAGCGTCCCGGGCTGCATTCCCACGCAGAGCATGGGAACGATCAGTGCTCGGCTTCGCGATCCAGATCGTCCTCAACCTCAAGAACCGCCTTACCCTTTGTCTTCAACTCACTGACAATCACCGCCGCGACAATCAACCCCGCGCCCACCAACGCAATCGCCGGCAACCGCTCTCCGGCGATCCGCCCGACAATCCCGGCCCACACCGGCTCTCCGGCATAAATCAACGTCGCCCGAGTCGGCGAAACACTCTTCTGCGCCCAGTTCATCGCCACCTGAATCGCCGCACTCGCCGCGCCCAGCCCCAATGCGCTGCACAACAGCAACCAGGAGAACCCCGGAATCACTTCCTGAGTCGGCACCACCATCAAAAAGGCCAGCACCGAAGTCACCGCCAGTTGCACCACCGTCACCCGGCGTACGTCGACCTGGCCGGCATAGGTGCTGATCAGAATGATCTCCGCTGCAATCGCCACGGCGCTGATCAATGTGGCGATTTCACCGGGGCTGAAATTGAACGAAGCACCGGCCGGCCCCGACAACAGCATCAACCCGGTAAAGGCCAGCATGATCCCGATACTCGGCATCAACCCCGGACGCCGTCCCAGCACCAGCCATTGCAGCAACGGCACGAACGGCACGTACAGCGCGGTAATAAACGCCGACTGACTGCTGGGAATGCTTTGCAAGCCCACGGTCTGCAAGCCATACCCGAGCATGATCGCCACGCCGATAAACGCCCCGGCCTTGAGTTCGAACAGGGTCAGTTCGCGTAGATGACGCCAGGAGAACAGGGCAACGATAATCGCTGCCGCGGCAAAACGCAGGCCTACGAAAAACATCGGCCCGCTGACGGTCATTGCATGCTGCACCAGCAAAAAGGTGCCGCCCCAGACCATAGTGATCAGCACCAACACGCATTCAGCTTTGCTGAACCGTGAGAAACGGGAGGAAGCAGGGGAGGAGTTCACCGACGTCATGACCTTGCGTGCTACCTGAGGGAGACGCACAATGCGCCGGAAGTTGGGCAGTATACTGCGCAACACCATCAAGTGAGCAATATAGTGCACAAAGATTCCACCCAACGGGCGTCGGTCCTCCAGCACGTCAGCCAGAACGTCCGACGTCTGCGCCACGCCGCCGACATGAGCCAGAGCGCCCTGGCCGAAAAATCCGGTGTCAGTCGCCGCATGCTGGTGGCCATCGAGGCCGGCGAGAAGAACGTCAGCCTGACCACCCTCGACCGCGTGGCCGAAGCGCTGGACGTAGCCTTCAGCGATTTGATCCAGGCCCCTGAAGCCCTCGACCCGAGCCGCATCAATGAACTGGCCTGGGCCGGCACGATCCCTGGCAGTAAAGCGGTGTTGCTGGCCAAAGCTATCGCCACTCGTGAAGTGGAACTCTGGGAATGGCGCCTTGAGCCGGGCGAGCATTACCCCTCGGAGCCGGATGCCGATGGCTATAGCGAACAGATTTATGTGTTTGAAGGCTGCCTGACCCTGATGCTCGGCAACGAGCCGCAGAAAATCGCGGCGGGTGAGTTCTTTATGTTTGCCAGTAATCAGCCGCATTCCTATCGCAATGAGGGGGCCGTGGCGGCGCGCTTTGTGCGTAATGTGGTGATTTGATCGGTGCCGATTTTGTCGCGTAAAACACGTATATACCTGTTGCTTCTCACAGTAGACGATGTGCCTCGGATCCAACAATGATGAGTGCGCCGGCGAATGGCGGCCCACTCCTTAAAATTGGATTCAGACATGTCTATTAATCACAAAAAGCCGTCAGAGCTTTTACCTGCACCCGTACTACCCGTGGCCTACGGCGACAATGTCTTTATCGAAGATGTCATTGCCGGTGCCCGGGTCGATATTGAATTGAACCGGAACGTCTATCCGGGCACGCAGGTGACCCTTGAATATATGGTTGGCAAGACTCTCAATAGATTAGTGATTCCACTTCAAGAGGGGCGAGCATCATTCTTGATTCCTGCTCGCGCATTTTTTAACAGTCTGTGGGCGGGGGGAATGCAGATGCGGTATTGGGTCGACGATCCATTCCATAAAAGCGAAGTGCTCGATTTGGGCGTATCGATGCGTTGGTGAGACAGGCCAGGCTGTTGGCGGGGCAACAGTGGAACATCTTGCATTTTTTAGTTGATGTGTTTTCTTCTACGCTGGGCTGTCCGGCAGCGCCGATGAGTGACTGCATGGGGCGATATGCCCGATGTCTATTCAGGTAAACATTGACCAGTGAGAACGGCATGACTGACACCCCAAGCGGACAGGCGACCAAACCCATCCGCCACGCGGATATCCTGATCATCGGTGGTGGCCTGAGCGGCACGATGCTGGCGGCGCAGCTGTTGCGTTTGCCGGGCAAGCGTCAGGCGCTGGTGATCGAGCCCCGCGCCGAACTCGGTCGGGGCGAGGCTTATAGTGCGGTCGAACTGGGGCATACGCTTAACGGCAACGCGGCGCGCATGAGTGTCGATCCCGACAACGCTGATGATTTGACCCAATGGCTCACCGAACACATCGCGGCGGGTGGATGGCCGGAGTCGGATCAGCAACATGTGCCAGTCAGTGAATTGTTCCCGCCGCGTGGGCTGTTTGGGGTCTATGTGCAGCAGCGTCTGGCCGAAGCGCAAGCAGTGGGTGAGTGCCACGGTTCGACCGTCGAACATGTGCGTGCCGAAGTGGTGGACCTGCAAACCCGGGACGATTCAGTGCAATTGACCTTGAGTGATGGGCAATGCTTGCAAGGCGCCTATGCGGTACTGGCCACCGGTATGTTCCCCGCCGCACGCACGCCGCAGACCGAATCCAGCGGCCTGAACGCCGCCGCCCTCGACCCGTGGGACGTGGTCTCCATGCGGCAGCTCGATCCACAATCCACGGTGCTGATCATCGGTTCCGGGCTGACCATGGTCGATGCCGTGGTGTCGCTGGAGCAGGCCGGGCATCGCGGGCCGATCGAAGTGTTTTCCCGGCATGGTCTGCTGCCTCACGTGCGTAGGCAGCCGCCGGCCTGGGTGGATTTTTTGGCCGAGGATCACAGCATTCGCACACCGCGCCAGCTGATGCGCGAACTGCGTCGGCATTGCCGCGATGCCATCGCCCAAGGCATCGACTGGCAAGCGCCACTCGACACGGTGCGGGCGCACATCGGGCGGTTGTGGAACCAGGCGACGGACGTGCAACGCCGGCAATTCGTGCGCCATGTGCGGCCGTGGTGGGAGAGCCATCACCATCGCTCCCCGCCGTTGAGTGCCGAGTTGGTGGCGCGGCTGCACGAGGAAGGGCGTTTGCGGATTCATGCTGCATCGTTCAAAGGGTTGGAGCCTTCGTTGAGCGCTGGGGTGAGTATCCGCATCCGTCGCCGTGGCGAGGCCGAAACCTGCGTGGTGCACGGCGCGGCACTGATCAATTCCAGCGGCATCGAATACGACTGGCGGCGGGTGGCGCGGCCATTGCCGCAGCAGCTATTGGCGCGCGGGTTGGTGCGGCCGGGGCCATTGGCGTTGGGCATTGCCGCCGCGGATGACGGCGCGGTGTCAGGCGCTGACGGGCAGGTCGCCAGCCGTTTGTTCGCCTTGGGCCCACCGTTGCGCGGGATGTGGTGGGAGAGCACGGCAGTGACCGACGTGGCGAGCCAGGCCAAGTCTCTTGCGGCGCGATTGGTGGTTTGACCGAAAGTTGGAGGGTGTTTTTTTCGGGCCTCATCGCGGGCAAGCCCGCTCCCACAGTGATCGGTGTCGTTCACAAACTCTTTGGTCAAAGCAGATACCTGTGGGAGCGGGCTTGCCCGCGATGAGGCCGGTACAGCCACCACAAGGCCCGGTGTCAGACCACTAAACAAACACTGTTTAAACGACACTTCCAGATACTCACTCAGGCTACACAGCCTTGCGCCGTTGCCTACGACTACGCCAGAATCCGCCGGCTTGTGCGCCTTGAGGCCGGGCTCTATCGTTTCCGAGTCGCTGACGAATCAGTGATCGGGTCTCGCAGCCCGTGTATCTCTAGACGCACAACATCCTCCGTTCGTGAACAGGTATGTCTGTCCGTTCATGTTATGGCGGCTGTACGTGGGAGACCTTCGGGTCTGCCGGTTCTAGAGTCCCGGTCTGCGACCTGCGTATAGCTGCCACCTCTTTTCGTCTCGCAGCGAACCGTGGCCGCTCCATGACTCTAGGAGCTTCATCGTGATCAAACCGACACCCAATCCACCGGAAACCGATCCAACATCCCCCTACGAATCCCTCGATTCGAAAAAACTCAACGAAGCCGCCGACCGCGCCCTCGATTACTACCTCAAGCCGCCCATCCCCAAAGACACCAAGCGCAAACCCAGCACCATTTACCATGTTGGCGCCGAGGTCGATAACGAAACCCTGCTGGTCAACGCCTGCGAATCCCTGGCGTCAGCGAGCATGATGCTCAGTGAGTTCGCCGGGTTGATGGACATGCCACATCGCAACATGATGTTGGGGATTCAATCCGTGGTCATGCTTGGGGAGTTGGCGGTGAATCGGGTGCTGGATAACCTCGACCCACGAGGTTAGCGAGGATGATCGTTCCCACGCAGAGCGTGGGAACGATCAAAACCCCGCATCACGCGGGGTTTCTTGTCAAAGTGTGGGAGCGGGCTTGCTCGCGAAAGCTGCTTAACATTTAACAGAGATGTCGACTGTTACGCCGCCTTCGCGAGCAAGCCCGCTCCCACAGGGGTGATGTTAAAGCTCACATCAATATTGTTACGCCACCACCTGATAACACGGCACATATTCCGCGCCGCCCGGCAGTTTCATCCGGTGCTGGGCGACGAAGGCTTTGAGCAGTTTGTCCAGCGGCTGCATCACCGCCGCGTCGCCACGGATCTGGTACGGCCCGTGTTCTTCGATCAGGCGGATGCCCTTGTCTTTGACGTTGCCAGCGACGATGCCGGAGAACGCGCGGCGCAGGTTGGCGGCCAGTTCGTGGGAGGGCAGGTTGCGGCTCAGTTGCAGGTTGGCCATGTTGGCGTGGGTCGGGTCGAACGGGCGCTGGAAGCCTTCGTCGATCTTCAGCAGCCAGTTGAAATGGAACGCATCGTTGCGCTCGCGGCGGAACTGTTTGACCTCTTTGAGGCCTTGAGTCATTTGCCGCGCCACTTCAGCCGGGTCGTCGATGATGATCTCGTAGTGCTGCTGCGCGGCTTCACCGAGGGTGGCACCGACGAAGGCGTGCAACTGCTCCAGGTACGGCGCGGCGCTTTTCGGCCCGGTGAGGACCACGGGGAAGGGCAGGCTTTCATTGTCCGGGTGCATCAGGATGCCGAGCAGGTACAGGAATTCTTCGGCTGTGCCCGCGCCGCCCGGGAAAATGATGATGCCGTGGCCGACGCGCACGAACGCTTCCAGACGTTTCTCGATGTCCGGCAGGATCACCAGTTCGTTGACGATCGGGTTCGGCGCTTCGGCGGCGATGATCCCGGGTTCAGTCAAACCGAGGTAACGGCCGCCGTGGATGCGCTGTTTGGCGTGGGCGATGGTCGCGCCTTTCATCGGGCCTTTCATCACGCCCGGGCCGCAACCGGTGCAGATGTCCAGGCTGCGCAGGCCAAGCTCGTGGCCGACTTTCTTGGTGTATTTGTATTCTTCGGTGTTGATCGAATGGCCACCCCAGCACACCACGATTTTCGGTTCGACACCGGGGCGCAGGGTGCGGGCGTTGCGCAGCAGGTGGAAGACGTAGTCGCTGATGCCCTGGGAGGTGCTCAGGTCGATGCTCAAGGCGTCGAGTTCGTTTTCGGTGTAGACGATGTCGCGCAGGGCGCTGAAGAGCATTTCACGGGTGCTGGCGATCATTTCACCATCGACGAAAGCGTCGGCCGGGGCGTTCAGCAGTTCCAGGCGCACGCCACGGTCTTGCTGGTGAATGCGGATTTCGAAGTCTTTGTAGGCTTCCAGGATGGTCTTGGCGTTATCGACGTGAGCGCCGGTATTGAGGATGGCCAGGGCGCACTGGCGGAAAAGGGTGTAGGTGAGGCCGGTTCCGGCTTCGCTCAGTTGCTGTACTTCACGTTGGGACAGTGTTTCCAGGCTGCCTTTAGGGCTGACCGAGGCGTTGATTACATGTCGTTGGGTCATTCAATGATCCTTAAAACGATGTCACCCGCCGGCAGGCGCATGGCATCCGAATAGTGTGTATCCATGGAGAAGATGGCACGAACTGCGCTGTATCGCCATGTTCCCCGTTTGACGATGGAAAGATGAAAAGGAGCCCCAGCATAGCTAAATCCTTCGGGGAGGCGATAATGCCCCGCAGTCTTTTTGCCACAGAGCCTTTTACCATTGATGCAAGGAACCCCGTCGCGATGTTCGAAATCCAGCCAATGAATGCCGAAACCTATCGACGCCAGACGCGGCGCAGCACGGTAATCATCGCCCTGATGTTCCTGGCGATGGCGATGGTACTGTCCACGGCGGCGGTGGCGCTGTTCGGTGAGCCCGGCGGCGACAATCTGCGTTTCAACGTGGGCGGCGTGTTTGCCGCATTGTTGCTGATGGTGGCGCTGATGCGCGGCAAGTTCTGGACCCAGGAATGGATGGCGCCAGCGGTCTACGGTTGGCAGCTCAAACGCAGCCTGATGAGCATCACCAACGTCATGCACCAGGTCACGGCGGCAGTGGAGAAGGGCGATCCGAGCGCCATGAAGCTGCTGCGTTTTTATCACTTGGGGTTGAGCCAGATGCACCAGTTGGACGGCAACTCCAGCGACCATAGCCAGCTGACCCGTGAAATGGACCAGCACAAGGCGCGGATGGAAGCGCTGGGTATCGAGACCGACCAGATGCAATTGAATCCGGCCTGGCTTGAGGCGGTGAAACAGACGCAGATGTAGCCTTGCGATTGTTGGCGATGAGCATTTTCGCGCAAATCACCTATCGTATTCGTTGATGAGTCATAGTGGTCTGAGCGCCAGCCACGGCTGGCTGGCGCTAAAAGGGCGAACGGGAAAATTCGCCATGTCATAAGGGATTAAGGGAGCGTCATGGGGCATCCGTCCGTCAAAGATCGTATCGAAAGCACCCGACTCGCCACGCCTTGGTTACCCGGGCAGGTTGAGTCGAAACTCAAGGTTCGATACGCAGTCTTCCTGCTCGTTGCGGTGTGCCTGTCCATGACGGCCATTGCGATCGGGGAAGGCTGGAACGCCCGTCAGTATCATTTGCGCAGCAGCGAAGTGGAGATGTCCAACCTGGCGCAAACCCTCGCCTCGCAGGCGCAGGCATCGATCAAGCAGGCCGACACGCTGCTGTTTGCCTTGGTGGATCGCCTTGAAATCGACGGCATGGAACCGGCGAAATTTCCCAGACTGCAACGTTTGCTCCACGCCCAGCGCAGTGAGCTGGTGCAGATCCATGGGTTATTCGTATTCGACGAAGAAGGACGCTGGCTCGCCAACGCCATTAACGTCATACCGCCCAATGCCAATAATTCCGACCGTGAATATTTCATCTACCACCGTGATCATCCCGACCGCGGTCCTCATATCGGTCCGGCGATAAAAAGTCGCTCGACCGGCGAGTGGATCATGACCGTGTCACGCCGGATCAATCACGCCGATGGCCGGTTTGCCGGCGTGGTGGTGGCTTCGATCTATCTCAACCATTTCCTGGACCTGTACAACAGCATCGACATGGGCAGTAACGGGGTGGTCAATTTGATCGCCGACGACGCCACCATCGTCGTTCGCCGACCGTTCAAGGAAACCGATATCGGCACCAGCGTCGCCAAGGGGCCGCTGTTTACCCAGCTGTTGTCCAAGGGCGATTCCGGTACGGCAATCGTCAAATCCTACGTGGACGGGGTGGAGCGGGTGGTGGGGTTTCGGCGGGTGGAGGGTTATCCGCTTATCGTTTTTGCCGCGCTCGACAAAAAAGAAGTCCTGGCCAGCTGGCTGCAGGAGTCAATAATCAGCGCGGGGATCGTCTCATTGCTGCTGGGGTTTGTGAGCGTTCTCGGCTATCGCCTGATCCGTGTCATGAAGCAGCAGAATACTATTCAGAACGAATTGCTGGAGGCTCAGGAAAAACTCATTGAGGTCAACCATAGCCTCAAGTTGCTGGCTCTGGAGGATGCACTGACCGGCCTTTCCAACCGGCGTCAATTCGACCTGTTCATCCTGGCGGAAATGGGCCGTGCCAGGCGTACCCATACCAGCCTTGCGTTGCTGATGATCGATGTCGATCATTTCAAGAGTTTCAATGATCACTACGGTCATTTGGCAGGCGATGAGTGTTTGCGCAAGATCAGCACCATCATCACCGACAACATCCAGCGCCCCGGCGATCTTGCTGCCCGATTCGGTGGTGAGGAGTTTACGGTGGTGCTGCCCGGCACCGATTATGTGGGGGCGTTTCTGGTGGCGGAAAAGATCCGTCGCGCGGTTCAGCAAGTCGACATCAAGCATAGCGGCAGCCCCGAAGGCCTCGTCACGGTCAGCCTGGGGGTCTGTGCCTACAACCAGACGGCGCAGAGCCAGCCCGAAGATTTGATCGGCGCCGCAGACAAGGCGTTGTATGTGGCCAAGGCCAGCGGCCGGAACATGAGCGTCATTGCCAACTGAGCTCAACCAGAGCGGTTATTGCCCTGAATGAGTCGGATGTCGCCGCTTCCATAAGCGGATCAGCCGCAGGTAGATCAGCACGTTGATCGCCAGCACCACGCTGCCCAACCCTAGCTGAATCGTGGGGGTCAGCCCGGCCGGATAAACAATCGGCCACACGTAATGTTCAATAAAACCGCCGCCATAACCGGTTTGCCCGGCCGCGTGGCGCATGAGGTTTTCCCATTCGGTCAGTGGGCACGTCAGGTGGAAAACTTCCACGATCACGCCCCACGCGGCGGCAGGCAGGTGCCACCAGGCCAAGTGGTGCCATTTGAGCACCAGTAGCCCGCCGAACAGCACGAACAGAATGAACAGCAAATGAGACAGCACCAGCCCGTCGGCGGCGATTCGGTAAAGCATGTCGATTCCCTGACGCGTTATGTGAATCGCTCCATGGTACTCGGGCTGGGCGCGTGTGCTCTATCGATTGCTGTTTTCCAGCACTGCCAATACTTCCTTCAAACGCACCGCCGTGGTTTCACTGCTGCGTTGCATCGGCGATCGCAGCTCGTCGCGGATCAACCCTTCAAGGGCCAGGGCGGTTTTCACCGGGGCGGGATTGGGCTCGATGAACAGGCTGTGAATCAGTGGCAGTAACTGGAAGAAGGTTGCTCGACCGACCGCTAACTGGTTGTCGCGGATCTGTTGATACAGCGCCACGAACAACTCGGGATGAACATGGGCCGAGGCGGCAATCGCGCCTGTGGCTCCCAGGCATAACGCGCCGAAGATCTGGTGGTCTTCACCGCACAACACGTCGACTTTGCCGCTGGAGAGTAGCGCAAGAGTGGTGGCTGGATTGCCGCCGCAGTCCTTGATTGCGACGATCCGCTCGTGGGCGACGATCCGAAGCAGGGTCGCCTGTTCGAAGGCGATGCCGGTGCGATAGGGGATGTCGTAGAGAATCACCGGGACGCTGGACGCATCGGCGACGGTCTTGAAAAAAGCTTCGAGGCCGGCCTGGGAAGGGCGGATGTAGTACGGCGGTGGAACCAGTAAACCCGCCAAGGGACGTTTGAGGATTTCGCTTTGAAATTGCAGCAACTCGGCAAGGTTGTTGCCGGCCAGGCCCATCACCACACGTTCTGGCGGAACCAGTTCCAGCACCGCATCGAGCACCGCCAATTGCTCATGTTTGCCCAGCGCCGCGGCTTCTCCGGTGGTGCCGCAGACCACAATGCCATCGACGCCTTTTTCCAGCAGATGACTGACCAGCCGCCGCAACCCGGCGAAGTCAATCGCACCATCGTGAAACGGCGTAACGATGGGAACCCAGATACCTTGAAACGATGACATGCACTTTCTCCTGAAGGTTGACCGATTTCGTCACCGTCAGAAGCGTAGAAGGAAGTCAGCAAGAAGGAGGGAGTATCCGCCGCGCTCAATGTCCTGTCAGCTCATCTGACGGGACAGCGCGCCCCGGTCACATGAGCGACTGTTTCTTCGATTTGAGGGCGTGCGCAACGCAACCTTGCGCCTTGGCATTCAAGCCAATGACGACAGTGTTGAGGTTGAAGGTTGCGGACATGGTTGCTTACACCCTGAATGAGGTGCTCAGTTTTAAAAGTCGGCGCGATGTTTGTCAATCTCGAAAATCAGCACCGGTCGCCTGCAAGTGCGCAAGATTGTTCAAGCCATTCACCGCGACTGCTGGCACAGTCTGGGGTCTTTCCCTGGTTGTAGAGCGTTATGTCCAACTCACTCATGCCGCGCAGTGCATTCCTTCGCGGTGCCGCGGCCATCATGCCGTTGTCCCTGGCGACCGCGCCTTGGGGGTTGCTGGCCGGTTCCATGGCCATCGAAGCCAACCTCACACCGCTGCAAGGCCAGGGGCTGTCGAGCATCGTGTTTGCCGGCGCGGCTCAACTGGTCGCCATCGGCATGCTCAAGGGTGGTGCCGGGGTCTTTTCGATTCTGTTGACCACGTTGTTGCTGACCTCCCAGCATTTGCTTTACGGGATGAGTATGCGTTCAGTGATTTCCCCGTTGCCGGGCCGCTGGCGTGTGGGGCTGGGCTTTTTGCTCACCGACGAGTTGTTCGCCCTGACCAGTCAGCATGACAAACAGCAATTCAATCGTTGGTATGCCCTGGGTGTGGGCCTGACGTTTTACATCGCGTGGAACCTCTTCACCCTGGCGGGCATTGTGCTGGGCAGCAGCATTCCGGGCCTTGAACACCTGGGGCTGGACTTTTCCATCGCGGCGACCTTTATCGCCTTGATCACGCCAGTGGTGCGCAATGTTCCGACGGTGGTCTGCGTGGCGGTTTCACTGTTCTGTTCGGTGCTGTTCAGCTATTGGCAATGGGGCTCGGCCCTGGTGTTGTCGGGGTTGGCGGGCATGACCGCAGGCTTTATCTGCAACAAACTCTATGTGGGGCGCACATGATGGTCTGGGCTGTGATTATCGGGATGGGCCTGCTGGTGTTCCTGAACCGCTACGTATTTCTCGAGCCTCGGCTGCCGGTGCGCTTGAGCAGCAATGCCCGGCAGTTCCTCGGTTTCGCGGTGCCGGGCATGCTTACCGCCATCTGCGGGCCGATCGTGTTCATGCCCGACAAGCAGTTGAACCTGCAGTGGGACAACCCGTACCTGATCAGTTCGCTGGTGGCCGTGGGCCTGGTGCTTTACACCCGCAACACCTTGCTCAGCATGTTGTTGAGCATGGGGTTCTTCTTTTTCCTGCGGTGGTGGCTCTGAGTCGTCCCCGGAGAAACTGTTCTACGCTTAAGAAAGATGACTGATCCCTTGAGGAATGGAGGTGGACATGGCCACTGAACCAAAGCGTCCGGACCCGGATGAGGACATCGACGAGCCGACGGAGGAAGAGCTCGAGCGGCAGAGGCGTTCGACGCCGGACTGGAAGCATCCTGATGACGGTAAAGAACTGTCGGACCGCGACCAGGAGCGCCCGCTGAAGCCCTGACAGATCTGCACCTGCCCAAAGCCCCGCCATAGACAGCGGGGCTTTTTAGTTTCCAATGCCTGTGCTCCCACAGATAAGACAATGTGCCGCCGCAGACAGAGAAATGTACCGGGAAATGCAGTCTGTTGAGCCACTGTTACGGGGTAAACACTCACTGTTCCCGGTCATGAGCTTATGCATAAATAGAATTTAAAATATCCATGTAAGAGCGTTATGGTCTATAAAAATAGCCCTCCAGGAGCCCCTGATGAACCTGTCCCGATACTTGCGCGGTCTGTTGGCCTGCGCTTTGTTTGCCGCGCCTTTGAGCTACGGTGCCGAGCCCGTGGTGTTGCACGTCGGCGATCAGAACTACTACAACATTCGCGCCTCGGTGGAGGCATCGGGTGTGCTGCAAGGAGCGCCCTACACCGTTGACTGGAAGCACTTCCAGGCCGCTGCGCCGCTGGCCGAAGCGCTGAATACCGGCGCGTTGGACCTGGGTTTTCTCGGTGATTCGGGGTTTCTGTTTCTGGCCGCCAAACAGGCACCGGTCAAGCTGATCGGCGTGTCGCGGCAGAACCCGGACACCATCGCCTTGTTGGTGCCCAAGGACTCGCCGGTCAAAACCATCGCCGATCTAAAGGGCAAGAAAGTCGCTTACTGGCCCGGCGCCTGGAGCCAGCAGCTTACCCTGCGCGCCCTGGAACAAGCCGATTTGCCGGACAACTACGTCGACTTCATCAAACTGATGCCAATCGACGCCGCTGCCGCGTTACCCCAAGGCAGCATCGACGCGTTTCCGGTCTGGGAACCCTACATTTCCCAGCAGATTCTGTTCTCCGGCGCCCGGCCGATTCTTACTGCCAAAAACCTGATGCCCGGCCTGAGCGCCATCGCCGCTTCGACGCCTTCGATCAACAGCAAACGCGAAGCCATTGCCGACTTCCTGGTGCGCCTGAAAAAGGCCCGGGCCTGGGTCGACACCCACACTGACGAGTACGCCGATCTCTGGGCGAAAAAGGCCAACCTTGATCAGAACGTGTCACGCCATTGGCTGCGCCAGGCGCACATGACTGTCGGCCCGGTGGATCAGCAGGCCGCGGCGGATCTGCAAAGCACCGCGGACTTCCTGTTCAAGGTCAAGGCATTGCCGGCGGCCTTGGCGACGGCACCGATCATCGACAGCTCGTTCCAGCAGGCGCTGGCGCAATAACCGAAAATCGCAGGCATGACGCGAGTCCGGGTGCGGGCGCCGGAACCAAACACTGTGTACCCTTATCCAACCTCGGCTTGCAGCGATTTGCGGGCCGGTCGAGGGATGAATGGGCGAGGGGTTTTTGCCATTAAACGTGATGACCGCAAGGTCTGGTCCAAGGCAAAACATGAAACAGTTGGTCAAGGTTCTCTCCGCGTTCGCCATCGCAGTCGGCTTGCTGGGCTGCATTGCCGCGCCCATTGAAATGACGCCGCAGACGCAACAGGGTCTGCGCACACAAGCGCCGATCCGCTTTCTGCTGACCTTCGACGACGGGCCCAGCGCGTCGGGTTTTTACAACCCGACCGTCACCGTGCTCGACAGCCTCGCGCGCAATCCGCTGCAACCCGACATTAAAGCGGTGTTCTTCGTGCAGACCCGTGACTCACGCGCCGGCGGCAGTGAAGCGGGTCGACAGATCATGCGTCGCGAACATGCCGAAGGTCACCTGTTGGGCTTCCATACCGCCACGCGCCGGCACACCAACCATCGTTCACTGGACCCGGAAGAGCTGGAACAGTCGCTCACTGATGGCAGTGCAGACATCGCCGCGATCAGCAAAACCACGCCGACCCTGGTGCGTCCGCCATTCTGGAACTATGACAAACGTACCTTTGCGGCCTATCAACAACATGGTATGCACGTATTGCTGACTGACCTGAGCGCCAATGACGGCAAGATCTGGGGCTTCAACGCCAGCCCCCGTCGGCGGGCCAATATGCTGCGGCAACTGTCCGAAGTCCGCGAGCGCATTGCCCTCGGCGAGTTGCCGACGGTGGACGGAGTGATTCCGGTGGTAGTGACCTTTCACGACCTGAATCGCTACACCGCCCGGCATACCCGGGAATACCTGCAAATCCTCCTCGACAGTGCCAGTGCCACCGGTCTGGTCACGGCGCAGAAAGCGTTTTATGACGACACGGCAGCGCTGCAGCGAGCGGCCATGGCGCGGACTGTCCGTGACAGTTCAGAAGCGGTTGAGTTGCCAGGCATCTGGAACTGGTTATGGGGCGCAGATACCCACTGATCGATGTCGGGCGATTGACTGTGTAGCGGCAGCTCGCCGAACTCGCTGGCGCGTTGCGCAAGTTGATCTACGCTTGAGTGGATCCAATCGGAAAACCGTCCCCGAGGGCGCTCGTCATGGTTCCAGTTACCCAGCTTTGCAGCATTGTGGAGTCCGGTTTCAAACCGCTGTCCTGCGAGTGCACCGTGAATCGCGATGAAACATTGCGGATCAAGGTCTTCGATCGCACTACCGGGCGGATTGAACTGTTGATCACCGGTGTATCTCCCGACGAATTGACCAGTGTCCGCGATATTTCCAATCTGATCGGCGAACTTCGCACCGAAATGCGCGCCGGGCGCCGAGCCTTCGCTGGTGTAATGGCCTAACCAAGACTCCCTGTAGCAGCTGTCGAGCCCCAGCGAGGCTGCGTTCGGCTGCGTAGCAGTCGTGAATCCGGCTAACGCGGTCTGCCTGATGTATCGCAATCTCTGATTTTATGACTGCTTCGCCGCCGAACGCAGCCTCGCTGGGGCTCGACAGCTGCTACAGATTGCATTACGGCTCACGCCTGGTTTTCTGGTCGGTCGCGCGGCAGCAGTTCATCGATCATCTGCAAACAATGATTCAACCCCGGCGATACATCGCCCACGCGCCTGCTGAGGATGATCGGCGAGGTCGCGTTGTCTTCCAGCACCGGGGTGAAGCCAATGTCGTCGCGGTGCAGCAACTGCACTGAGGCCGGCACCAACGTCACCCCGATTCCCGCACCTACCAAGCCGATTGCTGTTTGCAGCTCATTGGTCCATTGCGCCACGTTGATGTGCACGCCATAGGATTCGAATAACGCGATCACGTGGTCGGCGTAGCTGGGCCGCGGGTTGCCGGGGTAGAGCACGAAGGGTTCTTTTGCCAGGTCACGAAGGCTGATCGGTCCGGCCAGTAATGGATGGCCGGCGGGCAGGGCGGCGACCAGCCGGTCTTCAGTCAAAACAGTCTGGATGATCGCCGGGTCGTCGATGCGGATGCGCCCGAAGCCGATATCAATGCGCCCGGCCTTGAGCGCTTGCACCTGTTGCAACGTGGTCATTTCCGAGAGCCCCAACTCAAGCGCCAGCGGCTCACCGCTGCGCAGTCGGCGAATCAGTTCCGGCAGCACGCCATAGAGTGTCGATGGCGCAAAGCCGATGCCCAGCCAGGTCTTTTCGCCCAGCCCGATCCGCCGTGTGTTGTCGCACACCTTGGCCAACTGTTCGAGCAGGGCGGTGGAATGTTCATGGAAAAACCGCCCGGCGTCAGTCAGCTTCAGCGGTCGGCCGCGCTCCAGCAGCAGCACCCCGAGTTCGTCTTCCAGCTGCTGGATCTGCCGGCTCAGCGGCGGTTGGGCGATGTGCAGCAACTCGGCCGCGCGGGTGAAGTTGAGGGTTTGAGCCAACACCTGAAAATACCGCAGGTGACGCAGTTCCATGAGGCCTCCGGACGTCGGTCTGTTAAATACCTTTAAGGTATCGAGTCAGACCAATTCTATATTGGCTTCCCGAAAAAAGCCGTACCAGAATCCGTTCCAGAACTTTAAGAACCTGACGGGTATCGACATGCGTGCAACTGCCATTGAATCGATCGAGACGATCATCGTCGATCTGCCGACCATCCGCCCGCACAAGCTGGCGATGCACACGATGCAAAACCAGACCTTGGTGATCATCCGTGTGCGCTGTGCCGACGGTATTGAAGGGATTGGTGAATCGACCACCATTGGCGGTCTGGCCTATGGCAACGAAAGCCCGGACAGCATCAAGACCAACATCGACAAACACTTCACGCCATTGCTGATCGGCCAGGACAGCGGCAATGTGAATGCCGCAATGTTGCGCCTGGAGCGCAGCATTCGTGGCAACACCTTCGCCAAGTCAGGTATCGAAAGCGCCTTGCTCGACGCCCAAGGCAAGCGCCTCGGCCTGCCGGTCAGCGAGCTGCTGGGCGGTCGCGTTCGTGATGCGCTGCCGGTGGCGTGGACCCTGGCCAGCGGCGACACCGCCAAGGACATTGCCGAAGCGGAACAAATGCTCGACCTGCGCCGCCATCGGATCTTCAAGCTGAAAATCGGCGCAGGCGAGGTCAACCGCGACCTGGCCCACGTCATTGCGATCAAAAAGGCGCTGGGCGATCGCGCCAGCGTGCGGGTTGATGTCAATCAGGCCTGGGACGAAGCGGTTGCCCTGCGGGCCTGCCGGATCCTCGGAAGCAACGGCATCGACCTGATCGAACAACCGATCTCGCGCAATAACCGCGCCGGCATGGTGCGCCTGAATACCGTGAGCCCGGCGCCGATCATGGCCGATGAATCCATCGAATGCGTGGAAGATGCCTTCAACCTGGCGCGGGAGGGCGCGGCTTCGGTATTCGCCCTGAAAATTGCCAAGAACGGCGGCCCACGTGCCGTGTTGCGAACCGCCGCGATTGCCGAGGCGGCCGGTATTGGCCTGTACGGCGGCACCATGCTCGAAGGCGGTATCGGCACATTGGCCTCGGCCCATGCCTTTGTCACGCTGAACACACTGGGCTGGGACACCGAGTTGTTCGGCCCGCTGCTGCTCACCGAAGACATTCTCAGCGAGCCATTGGTCTACCGCGATTTCCAACTGCACGTCCCGCAAACACCGGGGCTGGGCCTGAGCCTGGATGAAGAGCGCCTGGCGTTTTTCCGGCGGGACAAAGTCTCCAGGACCACATCCACTGCCGTTCATCAAGCCTGAGGAGGGCATCATGCTGTTTCACGTAAAAATGACTGTGAATTTACCGGTCGACATGAATCCGGAGCGCGCCGCTCAACTCAAGGCCGACGAAAAAGCCCTGGCCCAGCGCCTGCAAGAGCAAGGCAAGTGGCGTCATCTATGGCGCATCGCCGGGCTCTATGCCAATTACAGCGTGTTCGATGTCGACAGCGTTCAGGAACTGCATGACCTGCTGATGCAATTGCCGCTGTACCCGTACATGGCGATCGAAGTCACCGCGATGTGCCGGCATCCTTCTTCCATTCGCGAGGATGACCGCTGAACCCAGCCTGTTCAGTTCGCTACGCTAATAATTACAAGATGAGGAACCACCATGAACGTCAAGATTTCCCACACTGCCAGTGCCCAGAAGTTTCTCGAAGACGCCAGCGGTCTGCATAACGAAGCCGGCGATCCGCGGGTCAAGGCGCTGATTTACCGGATCCTGCGCGATTCGGTGAACATTATCGAAGACCTGGCCGTGACCCCGGAAGAGTTCTGGAAAGCCGTCAACTACCTCAACGTGCTAGGTGCGCGTCAAGAGGCCGGGTTGGTGGTGGCCGGGCTCGGTCTGGAGCATTACCTCGATCTGCTGATGGATGCCGAAGACGAGCAGGCCGGCAAGGCCGGCGGCACACCACGGACCATCGAAGGGCCGCTGTATGTGGCGGGTGCGCCACTGTCGGAAGGTGAAGCGCGGCTGGACGATGGCGTCGATCCGGGTGTGGTGCTGTTCATGCAGGGCCAGGTGCGCAACACCGCCGGTGAACCGTTGGCTGGCGCGGTGGTGGATGTCTGGCACGCCAACACCGGCGGCACTTATTCGTACTTCGATACCACTCAATCGGAATTCAACCTGCGTCGTCGTATCGTCACCGATGCCGAGGGCCGGTACCGTTTTCGCAGCATCGTGCCGTCGGGATACGGTTGCCCGCCGGACGGTCCGACCCAGCAATTGCTCGATCAACTGGGCCGTCATGGTCAGCGACCGGCGCACATTCACTTCTTCATCTCCGCGCCGGATCATCGTCACCTGACCACCCAGATCAACCTCGACGGCGATCAATACCTGCATGACGATTTCGCCTACGCCACCCGTGACGAACTGATCGCCAAGATCACCTTCAGCGATGATCCGCAGCGTGCGGCGGCCCATGGTGTGAGCGGGCGTTTTGCCGAAATCGATTTTGACTTCACGCTGCAGTCGTCTGCCCAGCCTGAGGAGCAGCAACGCCACGAACGGGTTCGTGCACTCGAGGACTGACGCCACTGCGAGCTGATCCGGGCCACGAGATAACCGACCGTTTATCTCGTGGCCTTCTGCATCACAGCCAGTACCCTAGAATGTCGGCGCCACCGATAACAACAATGAGAGTGAACCGATGATGCAAGCGCAATTGTTGAGTCATCGCAGCAGAGTCTTCGACCATGCCGACCCTTACGCGGTATCGGGCTACGTCAATCAGCATGTTGGCAATCATTGCCTCCAGATGCCTCGCGCCGGTCGGCCGCTGGCCAGCCTCGATCATCGCAAATTCGCCAGCCTCGACCTGTGCCGCATCAGTTACGGCGCCAGCGTGCGGGTTATGTCCCATGCGCTGGACAGCATCTATCACTTGCAAGTGTTGCTGCGCGGTAACTGCCTGTGGCGTGGCCATGGTCAGGAACATTACTTCGCTCCCGGCGAGTTGCTGCTGATCAACCCTGACGATCCAGTGGATCTGACCTATTCCAGTGATTGCGAAAAATTCATCCTGAAAGTCCCCTCGCGGCTGCTGGAGTCGGTGTGCGAAGAGCAGCGCTGGCGGTACCCGGGGCAGGGCGTGCGGTTCCTGGAGAACCGTTATCAACTCAATGAACTGGAAGGTTTCGTCGGTCTGCTGGCGATGATTTGCCAAGAGGCGGAAGCTACCGAGCAGATTCCCCGGGTGCAGGAGCACTATGCGCAAATCGTGGTCAGCAAAATGCTTGGTCTGATGAAGACCAACGTCATGCGCACCGATCCCGGCTCACCCTCGGCCACGTTCGAGGCGCTGGTCGATTACATCGCGTGCAACCTCAAGCAGGACATCGACAGCGAAGAACTGGCGCGCCAGGCGCGGATGAGCCTGCGGTCGCTGTATGGGTTGTTCGAACGCAACGCGGGGGACACGCCGAAAAACTACATCCGGCAGAAAAAGCTCGAACGTATTCACGCCAACCTGAGCGACCCGACCTGCAACGTGCGCAACGTCACGGAAGTGGCCATGGATTACGGCTTTCTGCACCTGGGCCGGTTCTCCGACAGCTACCGCAAACAGTTCGGCGAATTGCCATCGGATACCCTCAAACGCCGTCATTGACCTCGCAAACGCCACCCACTGCTGTTTGATCGTTCCCACGCTCCCGCGTGGGAATGCCTCAACGGACGCTCCGCGTCCGCTTTTGGGACGCAGAGCGTCCCGCGCTGCATTCCCACGCAGAGCATGGGAACGATCGGGCATCAGCACTAACGGATTGCAGTAAACGGATACAGGTCTGCACCCCGCGGATAGTCCGCCCCATCCCCTCGCCCTAGCATGGCCCTGCCTGAATAAAAACAATGGAGGCGGCGGCCATGTCCCTGCGACCCGAATACCTTCACTCCCTGCTTGAAGAAGACCCAGAGCAGGGCATCTATCGCTGCAAGCGCGAGATGTTCACCGATCCGCGGCTGTTCGACCTCGAGATGGAACACATCTTTGAAGGCAACTGGCTGTACCTCGCCCACGAAAGCCAGATCCCCAACAACAACGATTTCTACACCACCACCATGGGGCGTCAGTCGATCTTCATCGCGCGCAACAAGGACGGTGAACTGAACGCCTTTATCAATGCGTGCAGCCACCGTGGAGCGATGCTCTGCCGGCACAAGACTGGCAACAAGAGCACGTACACCTGCCCATTCCACGGCTGGACCTTCAACAACTCCGGCAAGCTGCTCAAGGTCAAGGACCCGGCGGCGGCCGGCTACCCGGCGAGCTTCAATTGCGAAGGCTCCCACGACCTGACCAAAGTCGCGCGTTTCGAATCCTATCGCGGCTTCCTGTTCGGCAGCCTCAAGGCCGATGTCGTGCCGCTGGTTGAGCACCTGGGCGAGTCGGCGAAGATCATCGACATGATTGTCGATCAGTCCACTGATGGCCTGGAAGTGCTGCGCGGTTCCTCCAGCTACATCTACGAAGGCAACTGGAAACTCACCGCCGAAAACGGTGCCGACGGTTATCACGTCAGCTCGGTGCACTGGAACTACGCGGCCACCCAGAACCAGCGCAAACAGCGCGAGGCCGGTGATTGCAACCCGACCATGAGCGCTGGCAGCTGGGCCAAGCAGGGCGGCGGTTTCTATTCCTTCGACAAGGGCCACATGCTGCTCTGGACCCGTTGGGCCAACCCCCAGGACCGTCCGCTGTACGAACGTCGCGACGAGTTGGCCCGGGATTTCGGCAAGGCTCGCGCCGACTGGATGATCGAGAACTCGCGCAACCTGTGCCTGTACCCGAACGTGTACTTGATGGACCAGTTCAGCTCGCAGATCCGCATTGCCCGGCCGATCTCGGTCAACCGCACCGAAATCACCATTTACTGCATCGCCCCCAAAGGCGAAAGCGACCACGCCCGTTCGAGCCGGATTCGTCAGTACGAGGATTTCTTCAACGTCAGCGGCATGGCGACCCCGGACGATCTGGAAGAGTTTCGCTCCTGTCAGACGGGTTACCAGGGCAGCGTCACCGCCTGGAACGACATGTCCCGTGGTGCCGAACATTGGGTCGAAGGCGCTGATGACGCGGCCAAGGAAATCGACCTGCATCCGCTGCTCAGCGGCGTGCGTACCGAAGACGAAGGCCTGTTCGTGTTGCAACACAAGTATTGGCAGCAAACGATGCTCAAGGCGTTGGCCGCGGAGCAGTCCGAACTGATTGCAGTGGAGGCCGTGCAATGACCATTACCTATGACGCGGTGCGCGATTTTCTCTACCGCGAAGCACGCTACCTTGACGACAAACAATGGGACGACTGGCTGGAGTTGTACGCGCCGGACGCCACGTTCTGGATGCCGTCCTGGGACGACAATGACGAGCTGACTGAAGACCCGCAGCGGGAAATCTCGCTGATCTGGTACGGCAACCGCACCGGCCTGGAAGACCGCATCTTCCGCATCAAGACCGAGCGTTCCAGCGCCAGCGTGCCGGACACCCGCACCTCGCACAACCTCAGCAACATCGAGCTGCTCGAACAGGCCGACGGGCTGTGCAAGGTGCGCTTCAACTGGCACACCCTGAGCTTTCGTTACAAGACCGTCGACAGCTATTTCGGCAGCAGCTTCTACACCCTCGATGTGCGCGGTGAGAACCCGTTGATCAAGGCCAAGAAAGTGATCCTGAAGAACGACTACGTTCGTCAGGTCATCGATGTCTACCACCTCTGAGGCGGCCGTCATGACTCATTCCATTGCATTCAATTTCGAAGACGGCGTCACCCGATTCATCGACGCCAACGCCGGCGAAACCGTGGCCGATGCCGCGTATCGCCAGGGCATCAATATTCCACTGGACTGTCGCGACGGCGCCTGCGGCACCTGCAAGTGCTTCGCCGAGGCTGGCCGCTACGATTTGGGCGAGGACTACATCGAAGACGCCCTCAGCGCTGACGAAGCGCAGCAGGGTTTTGTCCTGACCTGCCAGATGCGCGCGCAGAGCGATTGCGTGGTGCGGGTGCCGGTTTCATCGGATGTCTGCCGCACCCGTCAGGCCAGTTACGACGCAACCATCAGCGCCGTGCGTCAGCTGTCCGACAGCACCATCGCGCTGTCGATCAAGGGCGAGTCCTTGAGCAAGCTGGCGTTCCTGCCGGGGCAGTATGTGAACCTCGGGGTGCCCGGCAGTGAGCAGACCCGCGCTTACTCGTTCAGCTCGTTGCAGCGCGACGGCGAAGTCAGCTTTCTGATTCGCAACGTGCCTGGCGGCTTGATGAGCAGCTTCCTGACCGGCATGGCCAAGGCCGGTGACAGCATGAGCCTGGCCGGACCGTTGGGCAGCTTCTATCTACGCGACATCCGCCGTCCATTGTTGCTGCTGGCGGGGGGCACCGGTCTGGCGCCGTTCACCGCGATGCTGGAAAAAATCGCTGAGCAGGGCAGTGAGCATCCACTGCATTTGATCTACGGCGTGACCAACGATTTCGACCTGGTGGAACTCGATCGGCTGGAGGCCTTCGCCGCGCGAATTGCGAACTTCAGCTTCAGTGCCTGCGTGGCCAATCCCGACAGCCGGCATCCGCTCAAGGGCTACGTGACCCAACACATCGAGCCACGGCATTTGAACGAAGGTGACGTCGACGTCTACCTGTGCGGCCCGCCGCCGATGGTCGAAGCGGTCAGCCAGTTCATCCGCGATCAAGGCATTGCGCCTGCGAACTTTTACTACGAGAAATTTGCCGCCAGCGCGGCCTGAGCCGTGCTGGGGGGCGCGATGAAAATCCTGTGGGAGCGTGGCTTGCCCGCGAAGAATGCACCGCGGTTTTACAGGCATTACGCGTCATCGTTCATCGCGGGCAAGCCACGCTCCCACAGGTTCTGCGTTTTAACTTACCTGGTTCGCTCCCACAGAACTAACTGGCCGGCATCCTTCGTCACGAGGTACACATGAACAGATTCCACGAAAAAGTCGCGCTGATTACCGGTGCCGCCCAGGGCATCGGCCGGCGCGTGGCTGAACGCATGGCCGCCGAAGGTGCGCGGTTGATTCTGGTCGACCGCTCCGATCTGGTGTTCGAACTCCAGAAGGAATTGGGGCAGAGCAGCCAGGTACTTGCCCTGACCGCCGACCTTGAGCAGTACAGCGAATGCAGCCGCGTGATGCGCACCGCTGTCGAACGTTTTGATCGCCTCGATGTGCTGGTCAATAACGTCGGCGGCACGATCTGGACCAAGCCTTTCGAGCACTATGAAGAGCAGCAGATCGAAGCCGAAGTCCGCCGTTCGTTGTTCCCGACGCTGTGGTGTTGCCATGCCGCACTGCCGTTCATGCTCGAACAAGGCAGCGGCGCTATCGTTAACGTTTCGTCCATTGCCACCCGTAGTGTCAATCGCGTGCCATACGGTGCGGCGAAGGGCGGGGTCAATGCGCTGACCGCATGCCTGGCCTTCGAAACGGCCGGTCGTGGCGTGCGGGTCAACGCGACCGCCCCCGGTGGCACCGAGGCGCCACCGCGACTGATCCCACGCAACACCGCGCAACAGAGCGCTCAGGAAAAGTTTTGGTACCAGCAGATTGTCGACCAGACCCTCGACAGCAGTTTGATGAAGCGCTATGGCACGCTGGATGAGCAGGCGAGCGCTATCCTGTTTCTGGCCAGCGACGAAGCCTCCTACATCACCGGCATGGTCATGCCGGTCGGTGGCGGCGATCTGGGCTGAAAAGCTTGCAGATGGCGTCGGCTAAAGCCTGAATACCTGCGACCTACAAGCGACGCTGAAACGCTTTGACGATTCTGAGCGCGGCGTCGCTTATTTTCAGGTTGTGGACGGCCTCCAGCGGATACCAGATGCAGTCGAAGATTTCATTCTGTGGCCGAGCCTCTGCCAGGTTTACGACCGACGCCTCATATACATGGTGCCGGGTGCTGGTCGTTTCCCATTCCATCAAGTACAGCATGTCATCGACCTCAAGCCCTGTTTCCTCGTAGAGCTCTCGCATGGCCGCGCCCGCAGCGGTTTCGCCAGGCTCGACTTTTCCGCCTGGCAAGGTCCAGCGACACTTGGGTTTGCGCACCAGGAGAATATGCCGATACTGCTCGCAAATGACGGTTGCACGTACTTTCATGGGTTACTCGACTGCTGTCTGTCACAAAACAGTCATAAAAATGCAATATTCAGACCGAAATCCGAAGAAGTGTCTTCTTCAAGGGTTGGAGTCGACAGGGCGGCTGAAAGTGCAATGAAATGCCGGAATCCTGACGCGACGTCTGGCTGGCACTTCAGTGAAGGTCGGGTGTAAGGTAATTGAGTCGATCCAGGACTATCACTGCCGAAATGGAGGTGACTATGAGCGTTCCGATGCTGACCAAAATGCACATGAACGGCTACGACGTACTCAGCGTGAACAACGGCCCCTGGCGGGTGTGCACCAAAGGTGACCGGTTGGGAGCCTTTGGCAGCAGAGAGGAGGCGCTGGCTTATGCAGCTTCGCTTCCCGCCTACAGAGCCCGGTCGAGTAAAGCGTCGCGTAGCCACAAATCAGACAAATAGCGCGCTGAAGCCCCGGTACGCCGGGGCGTGGTAGCAGCTGCCGAGCCTGCGAGGCTGCGTTCGGCCGCGAAGCGGTCGTTATTTCAGGCGGCGCGGTGTTTCAGTATGACCTTGTATGCAGGTTTACGACTGCTTCGCAGCCGAACGCAGCCTCGCAGGCTCGGCAGCTGCTACAGGGGGTCAATACCCGCCGCCACCCATCCCGCCTGTGGAAGGGGAATATTCTCTGGCTTTTTGTTGGGCACGACTCCATTGCGCACAGGTCATGAAGCTTTTGTGGTCGACCTTGCCCAGCTTGTCGAAACTGACGTTGTACGGCTGCTGATGGCCGGCCTGGATCAGCTTGTAGTCAAAGCAGGTACCAGGTTCCACCGTGCGCTTTGTTATTGATAAAGGCTGGCCGCCAATCTGCTGGACTTGTTCCTTGCTCATGCCAGTCTCGACCTTGGCGACCAGCGGTTGGTCTCGATAAATATGTGATTCCGTGTTGCAGCCACCTGACGCCGCCAGCACGGCGATCAGCGCGCATAGAGGCTTGTTCATGGCAGCGCTCTCTAGTGAACTTTCGTTCGAGTGATGGATTTTGCTTTCACTTCTTCAGCATAGCCCGCCAGTCGCTCTTCATCGCCCTGGAACAACGCGCACAACCTTAGTGTTGCCTCTGCGTCCACATCATTGCCGGCCTGGCGCAACTGCTCTGCGATGCGCAAAAGCTCTACCGCCGACCACCTCAGGTCCGAGGCTACACCTTGCAGGTCGCGCCGAAGTTGCTGTTCATATTCGTTAAGCCACATGATGACCTCCTGCAATTCCCCGCTACGAAATAGTAGTCCTATTTACCTGTCTGGAGCGTTATGTTCGTCTGATCGCAAGAGAGTCGAAATCATGCAAAAACCTGTCTACCAATTGCTGGAAGTCGCCAACGGCAAGCCGATCAAACTCTGGGCCGAGGGAGTGCCGGTTGAAAGCGAAGCCCGGCAGCAATTGATCAATATCGCGAAGATGCCGTTCATCTTCAAGCACCTGGCGGTGATGCCGGATGTGCATCTGGGCAAAGGGTCCACCATCGGCAGCGTGATCCCCACCGTGGGCGCGATCATTCCGGCGGCCGTGGGGGTGGACATCGGCTGCGGCATGATTGCCGCGCGCACGTCACTGACCGCCGCCGACTTGCCAGACAACCTGCACGGCCTGCGCAGCGCCATCGAAAAGGCCGTGCCCCATGGCCGCACGTTGAGCCGTGGCCGCCGCGATGAAGGCGCCTGGAACCACGTTCCACACCAGGCCGATCAAGCCTGGGCGGCGCTTAGCTCACGGTTCAAGGCGATCACCGACAAATACCCGAAACTCGCCAGCACCAACAACCGTCAGCACCTGGGCACTCTCGGTACCGGTAATCACTTCATCGAGGTCTGCCTGGACGAGGCCAACCGCGTCTGGTTCATGTTGCACAGCGGTTCTCGCGGCGTTGGCAATGCCATCGGGACTCTGTTCATTCAATTGGCCCAAGCGGACATGCGCCAGCACATCGCCAATCTGCCGGACCGCGATCTGGCCTATTTCAAGGAAGGCAGCCGGCACTTCGCTGACTACGTCGAAGCGGTGGGCTGGGCTCAGGACTTCGCCCGGCAGAACCGGGCCTTGATGATGCAGGCGGTGATTCAGGCAGCGCGGCAAGTGATCCGCAAACCCTTCGAGGTCGCGCTGGAGGCAGTGAACTGTCACCACAATTACGTGCAGAAAGAGCGGCACTTCGGCGAAGACGTGCTGGTCACCCGCAAGGGCGCGGTGTCGGCGAAGAAGGGCGAACTGGGGATCATTCCCGGCTCCATGGGCGCCAAAAGCTTTATCGTTCGAGGGCTCGGCAACGAGCAATCGTTCTGTTCCTGCAGCCACGGTGCCGGTCGGACCATGAGCCGCACCAAAGCCAAAAACACCTTCACTGTCGCAGACCAGATCCGCGCGACCGCTCATGTGGAGTGCCGCAAGGATGCGGCGGTCATCGATGAGATTCCGATGGCTTACAAGGACATCGATAAAGTCATGTACGCCCAGCGTGATCTGGTGGAAGTAGTGCACACCTTGCGACAGGTGGTCTGCGTGAAGGGGTAGAGAGGGAAGGTGCTTCCATTGGTCGGGAACATTAACGCGAATGAACAGCTCTGCTGTCGTATTGAGGTAATGATTCATTCGCTAGGGAGGCCATCTCAAATGACGATTACCGATGATTTCAGACACCATGCGCATGAGCTGATCGTTGACCTGGATACGGCAACCACGGAAATGATGAAACTGATCTCGACCCATCAGTTGAGCGGCCCGGAATGGGAGCGGGTCACGAAATGGCAGCATGAAGCGTATGAGCGATGGATGACGTACCTGAATGCGAGGTCGTATCCCGATTCCGGCCCGGGGGCCGAGCCGGGGCAGGGCGAAGCCCCTGTATAGAGAGCGTCGGGTGTCCGCTGGATGTCTGCGCAATTGCAGGCTACATTTCCCGTTTTTCAGGATAAGGAAGCGTTATGCGCATGTTGATAGCGGGAATAGCGGTGGCTGTGTTGGCGGGCTGTTCATTACCCGCATCCGTGGTGCCCGGCGAGCCCAATATCAGCAAATACAGCGATAAGGCGCCCAAGGAATATGCCGCGTGTGTATTACCGTTATGGCGTCAGGACATTCCGGGATCGACGCAATCGCCGATTTCCAATGGCTACCGGATCACCGCACCCAGCGTCATTACAGCTGACGAAATTCTGGTTATCGTGAAATCGAAGGATGGCAGCCGGGTATCGCTTTACCAAGGGCCTCCGTGGGCCAAGTCAGGGGCGCTGCGCCAGGCTGTCCGGGATTGTTTGTAACGCCCGCAGCTGCCGTATGTCGGAACTGAGGAACGGTCATTCCTGAATCAACTTCCAAGAGCTGACAGCCCTAGGGAGTTTGGCTATGAATGATGATCGAAAAAAGGCAGCCCTCGATGCCTGGTACCGGCTCTTGAGAGAACCGGAGGCCGGGATGGATTGTGAAGAACACTACGACAAACTGCTGAAGGCGGCGGATGAAATGGAAGGGGCCGGGCTCATAAACAACGCCGAATGGCGTGAGCTGGTGCGCGATGCACGGGGAGCTTTTTCTGCTACAAGCGATGGTGTCGGGAGCGGAACAGTCAGCAGATGACTTGAAAATAGTGTGGATATTTAATGGGTTAGAAGATTTAGTAACTGGATAGTGAGTCAGAATTTCTTGTTACAAGTCGCGCAATTGGGTAATATCGCCCCGCGTTCACCACCACGGTTTATGCATTTTTAAAGCCCAGGCGTCCATCAGCTGCCTGGGCTTTTTTTTGTCTGGAATTTGGAATGGCTTATGAGCGTGCTGCCGGCAGAGAGCCAGCAGCATCGATGATGAGCATGATGGACAAACGTTATTGATGCCTGTCGTTACCCGGCTGGATCAGCCTTGCGGCGATCGCTGCCGGATGGGTTGCCAGTGTCAAGAAGCCTTCTTTCCACCAGGACATTTTGCAGAGCCTGGCGTGCCGAAGGGCTTAGCTGATGTTCTCTCTCCTTGAGTTCGAGCAAGATGGGGTTGGACCATCCACGATAGGTTTGCTCGGAAATTCGAGTAGATGTCATCTATCTCTCCTTTGATGAATCGCCCGACAACACAGTGGGCGAAGTCCTGTGCGCTAAAAATCCTAGTTGAGGAAACGACTTGTCGCCAGTGGGCGGATGGCAATGAGGTGCCGGTCATCCTTCGCGACGCGGGTAGTCCACGATTCGGGAGTAAACTTAAAAAGCTACCTCAGCAAAAGGAGCCGCATATGATCGCCGACCAAATGAATAGACAGGAGTCGGAGCAAGGCGCTGTTTGGGATCAATACTTCTGTGCCGCGTTGATTGCCGAAAGCCATCTGACGGCACCGGTGGTAGGAGAAGCCACCCACGAAGACAGGCAGAATCTGTTAATCCAAAGGGCCAAAGCACTCGCCGATAAGATGCTGGAAAACAGAAGATAACTTGAGCCCAGCCATTGCGCTGGGCTCTTCGCTTTTTGATGCTTTATCTTTCTGCGAAGTGAACGCTCCTTGGTCGCGGATCGTCTACAGTTGGTAGTTCATGGATACGGAGATCGAACATGAAGTGCCTAATCTGTCAGGCTACCTCTAATGCTGTTCACGCGGCTGGAGACTGGTCAGAAATCAAATGCCCGGCCGGATGTGGACGCTACAAGGTCTCTGCGAACCTTGTGGCGAAAATGAAATTAAAGAACGAGTTCTTTGACATCGAACGCACAAGACGATGGCTTGAGATGTCACGCATCGATGAGCCGGTGCCGTTGATATCCACCTATGACTATCACGTTGCCTTATTGCATCGCGACACCGAGGAGAGGTCGATCATCGCGCCGATTCGCTCCAGGGAGCCGCTGACTTCGGATTAGGTCCTGGCTGTAACACCGTCAGCGCAGGCATTTGCTCGATCTATCGGACGATAGGTCGATGAGGAACAAGTTTCAGAAGAGCGTCCCCGCTATTTGTCACTCTCCCTATCCAGGTTGTCAGCGTTGATGGCGGGCTGAAGCGGCTATGGCTGAGTGATCAGGAGGTGGCTATGAACTGTCCGCTTTGTGGAAATACTTATGCGCTGGAAGATTCTTCGTACGGGGCCGGCTTACGCATTCATTGCGAGCCGTGCGGTGGTTACTATCGGATTTCAACAACCCTGAACGGCTTGGCCGACGGAAAAATCTATGACACCGAGCGCGCTCGAGCCCGACTGAAAAAGAAGCGTGAAACTGACGACCTGGAAGACCAAGAGCCGGCGCTAGGCGCGGAAGACAAAGACCTGCTCATCGAGCCGGACTGACTTGTCACAGAGCGTGCGCCGGATCCAGCGAAAGGCGCTTGCTTGATGCCTTAGCGGATGCCGGGAGAATGACTCGCCTGACCGCTGAAACCGGATGCAAGGATTCCAGCCCAAGCCAGGCGAGCGAATGCCGGATCCATGGCCACTTTAATCCTGATGAGCGTTTAGACGACCCGTTGTCCCACCGGTCAATGGGCCTGCGCCACTCCGCGCAAAACAGTAACAGCGGCGGATTGAGATCGAGTGCTGGCAATGTTTCCCAGCGATACGACGCCAACCAGACGCTTGTCCCGGTTGAGCACGGGCAGGCGACGCAGTTGCACGTCCGCCATGTTTTTAGCCACATTCTCTATGTCTTCATCCTCAAAGCAGTAACGGATGCCGCCAGTCATTACTTTGCTGATAGGGGTTTTGCCGGGGAGTCCTTCGGCTACGGCCCTAATAGCTATATCCCGGTCCGTGATCATGCCAATCAGACGCTCTTGCTCCTCAACCATAATGGCGCCGCTATCGATCCTGGCCATCATGTTCGCGGCCTCCTGGATCGTCTGGCTTGGCTTGGCTGTTAAAACATCTTTCGTCATGACTTCCGAAATCTTCATGAAAAGACTCCTTTAAAGTGATGCTTCGGTGATTAAGGGCTGCCAAATTTTTCGACTGGGAGGGGAAGTGCGGGTTCCGATTGTTTTGTCCCCGCTCGTCATGGTGGCGCAGCCTCATTGGGGATTCGCAATCCAGGGGCAAGTCATGTGCTCGGGCCGTCGATAGGCTCTATCAGTTCTGAGCCCTGGTTCCTCACATTACCCACGGCCATGTCCACTTTGAACCATTCGAAGACGTCGCAAGGTTCGCGTTGCTGCAGGAGTATCTGTTGGGCGCGCTCCTTGGGTGTGTATGGATCAATCCATTCCCGTGCCAATTCGGGACTGAGCGTCACTGGCCGCCGATCGTGAACATCCACCATGCCGCCTTCACTGTCCGCGGTAATGATCACGAAGCCGTCATGCTCGTCCGGCTGCTTTTCGTACCTTGGATACTGACCAATCGCGGCGCACAGGATCGGCGCACGATCCTTGCGGCGGATCAGGTAAGGCTGTTTCTTCGGACCGCCCTCGTAAACCCATTCAAACCAGTTGTCGATGGCAATAATTGCCCGGTGCGGCCATATCTCCTTAAAGAACGGGTCGTGGGCAACTTTCTCGACCCTGGCGTTGATCGGTGTCGCGTGATCCCTGGCCCAGTGCGGTCGCCAGCCCCAACGAACCCTGTCGGCGTGCAGCATGCCGCTTTCTTCGTGGAGGAGGGCGAGCGGAGTCGACGGCGCGGCGTTGTAGAGCTCGAGCGGCTGATCGCCAGCATTATTGACCAGGGCGTTGGGCATGCTCAGCGCCGCCACGAACTCGTGAATACCCCGATACTGCGAAAGTCGTCCGCACATGGCTGGGCCCTCATGCTGAAGCTTAAGCTTAGACAATAGTTTCAAGGTGATCGTTGAGGCTGTCTAACCAGCAACGCCTTCAAAAAAACAGGGTCGCCGCTTGTGTTCGCAACCCGCGGCCAGGCCGCATCGCGGGTTTCTTGATTGATGTCAATCGCCTGAGTCGACCTGCTCTGTATTCTGCGCAGAAACCGACAGCTGAACCGAGGGCGAACATTCATGCTCTATCCGCTGTTTTTGACCTTTCATCTGTTTGCCGCCCTGATCTTTATCGGCACGGTGTTCTTCGAAGTCCTGTTCCTGGAAAGCATCCGCAAACAGTTGCCCGCCAAAGTAATGCTGCTGGTCGAGCAGGGTATTGGCCGCCGCGCCCGCACGCTGATGCCGTGGGTGCTGCTGGTACTGTTCGGCGCGGGGCTGGGCATGGTCTGGCTGCGCTATTTACCCGTTCTTGCAACGCCAATGGCCTCATCGTTCAGCACCTTGTTGCTGCTGAAAATCATGGTTGCCGTGAGCGTGCTGCTGCATTTCCTGGTCGCCATGTTTTTGTTCAAAAGCGGCCGAATGAACGCTCGCTACCTGCATTTCATCCATGGCAGTGTGTTCTGCCATATGGTCGTCATCGTGCTGCTGGCCAAGGGGATGTTCTACCTGACGTGGTGAGCGGCCTTGCCCCAAGGTCTGTCCTGCAAGCACGTGGCTTGCGCTTGATACAAGTCAAGGAGCATGGATCGCCAATCCCGGACACTGTTGATCCGCAGCCAGTCTCGGAGACCTGTCATGCTCGATTTTTCTCACACCCCCGGCGAGCTGATCGCTCGGTGCGATCAGGGCGTACTCGACCCCAACTGCCATGCCGACACGCAAAAGTTTCATGACGGCATAGGCTCCCTGGATTTGCTCCGTGCCTTGCGCGTCAGCCGCCAGAAACGACGCCCGATCGCCCTGAACGTGCAGTTGCCTTCCCGGCTCAAGCCATCCTTTTGTTCCCCGCGCGATGCCTCCTGCGAGCATGGCGACATCGAACAGTACCTCCAGCGCCTGGAACACGAGATCGACCTCGTCGGTTGCCACCTGAGTTCGCAGCAGCGGGTCGAACAATTTCATCTGGGCGGCGGAACACCCACCAGCGCTGATCTCGAGCGGCTGATGAGTCATCTGCGTGGCCGGTTCAACTTTCTCGAACATGAGTGCGGCGACTACAGCGTTGACGTCGACCTTCACCATACCGATTGGACGACCATGGGCGCGCTGCGCAACCAGGGATTCAATCATGTCAGCATTGGCGTACCGGATATCGACACCGACTGTGACATGTCGGTGGCCTGCTATCAGAATCCGGCCCCCATTCATTCACTGATCGATGCCGCCCGCACCTTTGGTTATCGATCGATCAATGTCGATCTGGGTTTTGGCCATGCCTGGCAAACGCCAGAAAGCTTCGCGCTGAAGCTGGCGGCGATCATTGAGCTGGAGCCGGACAGGTTGATGGTGTTCGACTATGCCCGACCACCACGCCGCTATCGGCCAAGGCTCGGCCACAAGGTCAGGGACTGTGCAGCCAGGACGATAAAGGCGCGATGCGCCAGATCGCCTTCGAACAGTTGATCGCTGTGGGCTATCACTACATCGGTATGGGGCAGTTTGTGCGGCCCGACGATGATCTGGCGATCGCTCAGGAGCGCGGCCGGTTACGTCGCACGTGTGACGGTTTTACCCGTCACGGCTATTGCGACCATATCGGCTTCGGTTTGGGGGCTATCAGTCAGATCGACGATTTGTACACGCAAAACACCGACGCAATCGAGCGCTATCAGCAGCAACTGGACCGGGGCCAATTGCCGACGTCTCGTGGCTGGCGTTTCGAGGCGGGGGATCAGATACGGCACATGGTCATGGAGCGTCTGGCGTGTGATCAAGAGCTGGATATCCGCGCCATCGAGCGGCGCTATGGGCTGATTTTCCATCAGTATTTTTCATCTGTCTGGCCATTGCTGGAGCAATTGAGTCGTGAGGGGTTGATTGAATTGTCGGACCGTTTCATCAGCATTCTTCCCGCCGGCCGGCCGGAAGTGGATGCCATTTGCAACCTGTTTGAAAAAGATTCGGGCAATGCAAGGCATTAACCCACCTGCGAGTTGATTGATCATGAAACCTGCATTCGATTTCGATCGAGCCCTGGTCGAAAAGTATGACCGTCCCGGGCCGCGTTATACCTCTTACCCTACGGCGCCGCAGTTTCATCAGGCGTTTGCCGTCGACGACTATCAGCGTGCCGCCTCCGACAGCAACCTGGCGGCGGTGCCCAAGCCGTTGTCGGTGTATATCCATATTCCGTTCTGCAAGAGCCTTTGCTATTACTGCGCCTGCAACAAAATCATTACCCAGAAAACCCATCGGGCCGTCGAATACCTGACGTACCTCAAACGTGAAATCGCCATGCAGGCGGCCTTGTTCGACAGCACGCGCAAGCTCACGCAACTGCACCTGGGCGGGGGCACGCCGACGTATTTGACCCGTGAACAGCTGGCGGATCTGATGGACTGCCTGCACCAGGCGTTCGACATGGACGACAGCGATGAGCATGAGTTTTCCATCGAGGTCGATCCACGCACCATCAGCACCGAGCAGATCCAGTCGCTGCGCCAACTGGGGTTCAATCGCCTGAGCTTCGGCGTGCAGGACTTCGATCCCGACGTGCAGGCGGCGGTCAATCGCCAGCAAAGTGAAGAACAGATTTACGCGCTGGTTGCGGCGGCGCGTGAGGCGCAATTCAAGTCGATCAGCGTCGATCTGATTTACGGCCTGCCACTGCAAACCGTGAACAGTTTCGACATCACCCTCAGCAAGATCATCGCCCTGCGCCCGGACCGGATTGCCGCTTACAGCTACGCACATTTGCCGGAGCTGGTGCGCGCGCAACGGATGATTCGTCCGGCGGACATGCCGCCACCGGAGCGCAAGCTGGAGTTGCTCGAGCTGACCATCCGCCGCCTGACCGAGGCCGGTTATGTCTATATCGGCATGGACCATTTCGCCTTGCCGGACGACGAACTGGCGCTGGCCCGCACCCATGGCACCCTGCAACGCAATTTTCAGGGCTACTCGACCCATGCCGACTGCGACTTGATCGGCCTTGGGGTGTCTTCGATCGGCAAGGTCGGCGACAGCTACAGCCAGAGCGTCAAAGAGCTTTCGCAGTACTACGCCCGTATCGATCAAGGCTTGTTGCCGGTGCATCGAGGTTACCGCTTGAGCGCCGATGACTTGCTGCGCCGCGAAGTGATCAGCGACCTGATGTGCCACGGCAGGATCGATTTCGCCAAGTTCGAAGCGGGTCATGGCATTTGCTTCACCGAGTATTTTGCCGATTCGCTGGCGCAACTGGACGAGCAGGTGCGTGACGGACTGTTGCAGATTCACAGCGACGAGTTGGTGCTGTTGCCGCAAGGGCATTTGATGATGCGCAGTGCCGCGATGGCATTTGATGCCTATCTGGGAGGGGAGCAAAAAGGCCGGTTTTCCCGCACCGTTTGAGGCGTCGGGCGCTCTGGCGCGAGGAATTTTATCGAGTTGATTTCAATCAAGGGCGAGGCACACAACGCTGCCTAACATGGCCGCAAGCCCTCTTGAAATCAGCGAATTCATGACAATCCATCAGCCTTCGACACATGGCAATCCGCGCATCTGGAGCGTCGGGCTGGTGATGATGGTCTTGCTGATGATCGCCGCGTTCGCGACGGTGCATGCCAAGTCATACGGCGACATCGAGCAGCAGCGCATCGAGAAGGTCTTCCCGCAAACCGATTCAATCTCCGCCGCCGAAGGCGCGTTCAAGGTACGCACGCTGTCGGCGGCCGGCAAGGTCATCGGTTATGTGTTCCAGAGCCTGGATGTGGTGGACATTCCGGCCTACTCGGGCAAGCCGATCAACACTCAGGTGATCCTCGACACCGCCGGGGTGATTCAGGACGCCTATGTACTGGAGCACCACGAACCGATTCTGCTGATCGGCATCCCCGAAGAAAAACTCCACGGCTTCAGCGCCCGATACAAAGGGATCAAGGTCAGCCAGCGGGTAGTCGTCGGGCATTCCAGCGATCCGAGCGCGGTCACCGTGGATGCCATCGCCGGCGCAACCGTCACCGCCATGGTGGTCAATGAGGTCATCATGCGTGCCGCCCATGAGGTGGCCGTATCGTTGAAGCTGATTGAGGACAGGGGCGGGGTGGTGAACAGGCCCGCCACCGTGCGCCAGGATTTTTACGAGCCTGCCACCTGGGAGCAACTGACCGGTAACGGCGCCATTCGCCGGTTGAACCTGACCCGTGGGCAGGTCGATGCTGCCTTCAAGGGCACCGACGCCGAAGGCGTCGACAACGCCGGCGCGGATCAAGTCGATGACACCTTTATCGAGCTGTACACCGCCGACTTGAACCCACCGACCATTGGCCGTGCGCTACTGGGCGACAATCAATATCGCTTCCTCATGCAGGAACTCAAACCCGGCGAACAGGCCATCGTGGTGCTGGGGCGTGGGCTGTTTTCCTATAAAGGCTCGGGTTATGTGCGCGGAGGGATTTTCGATCGGGTGCAATTGCGCCAGTTCGGCAACGTCATCAGCTTTCGCGACATGGACCATCAGCGGCTCTCCGACGTGTTTGCCAAGGGCATGCCCGAGTTCACTGAAATGTCGGTGTTCATTGTGCGCAAACCGGCGGGGTTCGATCCGGGATCACCCTGGTCCCTGGAACTCCTGGTGCGGCGTCAGACGGGACCGGTCAGCGGCACCTTCAGCAGCTTCGAACTGCCTTATCAACTGCCCGAACCCTACCTTGAGCGACCTGCGCCCAGTGCCGAAGAACGGGCGGCCATCGAGGAAGCCAGCCGGCCGATGTGGTTGAACATCTGGTACCAGAAACACTTCCAGATCGCCGTCCTCGCGAGCGCATTGTTGCTGCTGACGGCCATCCTGTTCCTGCAAGACAAGCTCACCCGCCGGCCACGCTTTCTGCACTGGCTGCGTCGTGGTTACTTGCTCTTTACCGTGGTCTTTCTGGGTTGGTATGCCCTGGGGCAGCTGTCGGTGGTCAATGTCCTGACCTTTGTGCATGCGCTGTTCGAGCACTTTCGCTGGGAGCTGTTTCTCACCGATCCGCTGATCTTCATGCTCTGGGTCTTTACCGCCGCGAGCATTCTGCTGTGGGGCCGTGGCGTGTTCTGCGGCTGGCTGTGCCCGTTCGGCGCCTTGCAAGAGCTGATCAACGAAGCCGCGCGCAAGTTGAAAATTCCCCAGTACGAATTGCCCTTTGCGGTGCATGAGCGGCTGTGGGCGATCAAATACATCATCTTGCTGCTGCTTTTCGGCATCTCCCTGGAATCGATGTCCACCGCCGAGCTGTTCGCCGAGGTGGAACCGTTCAAGACCGCCATCACCCTCAGGTTCGACCGCCAGTGGTGGTTCGTGCTCTACGCGGTGGCGCTGCTGGTGATCAACATTTTCACGCGCAAAGTCTATTGCCGCTACATCTGCCCGTTGGGTGCGGCGCTGGCGATTCCGAGCAAATTTCGTCTGTTCGACTGGCTCAAACGCCGCCAGGAATGCGGCAGCCCCTGCCAGTTGTGCGCCAAGGAATGCGAGATCCAGGCGATTCACCCTGATGGCCGGATCAATGCCAACGAGTGTCACTACTGCCTCGATTGCCAGATGACCTACCACAACGAAGACAAATGCCCGCCGCTGATCAACAAGCGCAAGAAGCGCGGCAAAGCGGCACCCGTGGCGGTGCAGCTGATACCCGTCGTGGAATTGCAGGCGGCTGAATGAAGCTCGCGAGCGCACCTGCGCAGTGACCGTTTTATCCCTTCAAGGAGTACGCAACATGACTGACACAGAATCCACAAAACCCGTGCAGGAAGAAGAACACGCGGGACTCAGCCGTCGCGGTTTTCTGGGCAGCAGCGCCGTCACCGGTGCGGTGCTGGCGGGTGCGACGACGTTGGGCGGCGCAGTGTTCAGCCGCGAGTCGTGGGCCGCGGCGGTCAAGGATGCGCAGGCGAAAATCCATGTCGGCCCCGGTGAGCTGGACGAATATTACGGCTTCTGGAGCGGCGGTCATCAGGGCGAAGTGCGGGTGCTCGGCGTGCCGTCGATGCGTGAGTTGATGCGTATTCCGGTGTTCAACGTCGACTCGGCCACCGGTTGGGGTCTGACCAACGAAAGCAAACGGATCCTGGGCGACAGTGCAAAGTTCCAGAACGGCGATTGCCATCACCCGCATATCTCCATGACCGATGGCAAGTACGACGGCAAATACCTGTTCATCAACGACAAGGCCAACTCCCGGGTCGCGCGCATCCGCCTGGACATCATGAAGTGCGACAAGATCCTCACCGTGCCGAACGTGCAGGCCATCCACGGCCTGCGTCTGCAAAAAGTGCCCTATACCAAGTACGTGTTCGCCAATGCTGAATTCGTCATCCCGCACCCCAATGATGGCCGCACCTTCGACCTGCAAGACAAGAACAGCTTCACCATGTTCAACGCCATCGATGCCGAGAAAATGGAGATGGCCTTCCAGGTCATTGTCGACGGCAACCTGGACAACTCCGACGCGGATTACACCGGCAAGTACGCCGCGTCCACCTGCTACAACTCGGAGAAGGCTTACGACCTTGGCGGCATGATGCGCAACGAGCGCGACTGGGTCGTGGTGTTCAACATCCCGCGCATCGAGGCTGCGATCAAGGCTGGCAAATTCATCACCCTGGAAGACTCGAAAGTGCCGGTGGTCGACGGTCGTAAAACCGATGGCAAGGACTCCGAGTTCACTCGCTACATCCCGGTGCCGAAGAACCCCCACGGCCTCAACACCTCATCCGATGGCAAGTACTTCATTGCCAACGGCAAGCTGTCGCCAACGGTATCGATGATTGCCATCGACCGGCTGGACGACCTGTTCGCTGATAAATTCAAGGACCCGCGCGAGGTTATCGTCGCCGAGCCGGAACTGGGCCTGGGCCCGTTGCACACCACCTTCGACGGTCGCGGCAACGCCTACACCACGCTGTTCATCGACAGCCAGGTGGTGAAGTGGAACATGGAAGAAGCGATACGCGCCTACAAGGGCGAGAAGGTCAATTACATCAAGCAGAAGCTCGACGTGCATTACCAGCCCGGCCACAACCACGCCTCGCTGACCGAAACCAGTGAAGCGGACGGCAAGTGGCTGGTGGTGTTGTGCAAATTCTCCAAGGACCGCTTCCTGCCGACCGGGCCGCTGCACCCGGAAAATGACCAGTTGATCGATATTTCCGGCGACGAGATGAAGCTGGTGCATGACGGCCCTGCGTTTGCCGAACCCCACGATTGCATCCTGGCGCGCCGGGACCAGATCAAGACCCAGAAGATCTGGAACCGCAACGACCCGTTCTTCGCCGCCACCGTGGAACTGGCCAAGAAAGACGGGATCAACTTGGAGACTGACAACAAGGTCATCCGCGACGGCAATCATGTGCGGGTCTACATGACCTCCATGGCCCCGGCCTATGGGCTGACCGAGTTCACGGTCAAGCAGGGCAACGAGGTCACCGTGATCATCACCAACATCGACCAGATCGAGGACGTGTCCCACGGTTTCGTCATGACCAACCATGGCGCCAGCATGGAGATCAGCCCGCAGCAAACCTCGTCTATCACCTTTACCGCCGACAAGGCCGGCCTGCATTGGTACTACTGCAGCTGGTTCTGCCATGCGCTGCACATGGAAATGGTCGGTCGCATGAAGGTCGAGCGGGCCTGACAGTTGCCAATCGACGGGAGCGGGCCGATGACCGAGATCAAGGAAAACCCGGTGAAGGTCATTGCCCTTGCGCTCCTGTTGATGTCAGGCGGCGCACTGGCGGCGGTGCAACCCATCACCACGTTGCCGTTGCGGGTTGACGCTGAACAACGCTGGCACTTGCCGGCGGGCGAGTACGTTGGTTCGTTCAGCGTCGATCAACCGATGCAGATTCTCTGCGAGCCCGGCGCGGTGTTTCAGGCGCAAGGGCAGGGCAACGGGGTGATTGTCAGCGCGCCCGATGTGCGGATTGAGGGCTGTACCTTTGTGGACTGGGGGCACGACCTCACAGCCATGAATGCGGCGGTGTTTCTCCAGCCCAAGGCCCATGGCGCGGTGATCAAAGGCAATCGCCTGCAGGGCCAGGGTTTCGGTATCTGGGTCGACGGGACGCAGGATGCGAGCCTGATCGATAACAACATTCAGGGGGATCCGGCGCTGCGCTCCCAGGATCGCGGCAACGGTATTCACCTGTATGCGGTGCATGGCGCCCGGGTCATCGGCAACCATGTGCGCGACACCCGCGATGGCATCTACATCGACACTTCCAACGGCAACCTGCTGCAGGGCAATACCCTGGAAGACCTGCGTTACGGCGTGCATTACATGTTCGCCAACGACAACCGGCTGATCGGCAATACCACCCGCCGCACCCGCACCGGCTACGCCCTGATGCAAAGCCGCAAGCTCACGGTGATCGGCAACCGCTCCGAACAGGATCAGAACTACGGCATCCTGATGAACTACATCACCTATTCAACCTTGCGCGACAACTTCGTCACGGACGTGCGCGACGGCTCGACCGGCGACAGCATGATCAGCGGCGCCGAGGGCAAGGCGTTGTTCATCTACAACTCGCTGTTCAACAGCATCGAACACAACCACTTCGAGCACAGCGCCGTGGGCATTCACCTCACCGCCGGTTCCGAAGACAACCGCATCGCCGACAACGCCTTTGTCGGCAACCAACGGCAGGTCAAATACGTCGCCACCCGCTTGCAGGAATGGTCGGCGGATGGTCGGGGCAATTACTGGAGCGATTATCTGGGCTGGGATCGCAACAACGATGGCCTGGGCGATGTCGCCTATGAACCCAACGACAACGTCGACCGCTTGCTGTGGCTGTACCCGCAGGTGCGGCTGTTGATGAACAGCCCCGGGATCGAATTGCTGCGTTGGGTGCAACGGGCCTTTCCGGTGATGAAGTCGCCGGGCGTTCTGGACAGCCATCCGCTGATGAATCCCACCACCCAACCCCTGACCCAGGAGCCCACCGCATGAACGTCATCGACATGGAAGGCGTCAGCCAGCGCTATGGGTACACCACGGTGTTGCATCAATTGAACCTGAGTCTGGGCGAAGGCGAAGTGCTGGGCTTGTTCGGGCACAACGGCGCGGGCAAGACCACCAGCATGAAACTGGTGCTCGGTCTGCTTCAGGCCAGTGAAGGGCAGGTCCGGGTGTTCGGCCGATTGCCCAGTGATCCGCAGGTTCGGCGACTGCTGGGCTATTTGCCGGAGAACGTGACCTTCTATCCGCAGATGAGCGGCCTGGAGACCTTGCGGCATTTCGCCCGACTCAAAGGCGCAGCGCTCGCGCAGGTGGACGTGCTGCTGGAGGAAGTCGGCCTGGCGGGCGCGGCTCATCGACGGGTCAAGACCTATTCCAAAGGCATGCGCCAGCGCCTGGGACTGGCGCAAGCCTTGCTCGGCGAGCCGCGTTTATTGCTGCTCGACGAACCGACCGTCGGCCTCGATCCGATTGCCACTCAAGACCTCTATCGGTTGCTCGATCGGCTGCGCAGCCAGGGCACCAGCATCATTCTCTGTTCCCATGTATTGCCGGGGGTCGAGGCGCATATCAACCGTGCCGCGATTCTGACCCAGGGGCGCCTGCTGGCTCTCGGCAGTCTGCGCAGTTTGCGCGAGGAAGCCGGGTTGCCGACGTTGATTCGGGCCAACGGGCTCAAGCACGTCGGGCCGTTGCAGCGATCCTGGAACAATGCCGGGCATGTCACTCAGCGCTGGGGCGTGGAGGGCCTTGAAGTGGCTGCGCTCAATGGCAACAAATTGGACCTGTTGCGCCAATTACTCAATGAACACGAGCCGGCCGACGTGGAAATCGACCCGCCGTCCCTGGAGGACATCTACCGCTATTACATGGGCCGGGCCGGTGCGACCCCCAGTGGAGAGACCGTATGAACCCGATCTGGAACATGGCCCGCAAGGAATTCAATGACGGTTTGCGCAACCGCTGGTTGTTGGCGATCAGCCTGTTGTTCGCCGTGTTGGCGACCGGCATCGCCTGGTTGGGGGCCGCGGCTTCCGGGCAATTGGGCTTCACCTCGGTGCCCGCCACCATCGCCAGCCTGGCCAGCCTGGCGACGTTCCTGATGCCGCTGATTGCCTTGCTGCTGGCCTATGACGCCATCGTCGGCGAAGACGAAAGCGGCACGTTGCTGCTGTTGCTGACCTATCCGCTGGGGCGCGGGCACATCCTGCTCGGCAAATTCGTCGGCCACGGATTGATCCTGGCGCTGGCGACCCTCATCGGTTTCGGCTGCGCGATGCTCGCGATTGCGGTGCTGGTGGAGGACGTCGAACTGAACCTGCTGCTCTGGGCGTTTGGACGATTCATGCTGTCGTCGACGTTACTGGGTTGGGGCTTTCTAGGGCTGGCCTATGTGCTGAGCAGTGTGTCTGCCGAGAAATCCACCGCCGCTGGGTTGGCGCTGGGGGTGTGGTTCTTCTTCGTGCTGGTGTTCGACCTGGCACTGTTGGCACTGCTGGTGCTCAGCGAAGGGCAGTTCAACCCGAAAGTATTGCCCTGGTTACTGCTACTCAACCCCGCCGATGTCTATCGCCTGATCAATCTCTCCGGTTTCGAGCCCGGTGCCGGTAGCGCTGGTGTGCTGACCCTGGGCAGCGATTTGCCTGTACCGGGCTCGATGCTCTGGTTGTGCCTGTTGCTGTGGGTGGCGGTGCCTTTGGGCTTGGCCTGGTTGCTGTTCCGTCGACGGGCGACATGAATTCACACCTTGGTTTTTGGAGCATCTGACGATGAGTAATCTGTATTCGACGACGGTACGCGCCGCGGCGGGCCTGATAGTCTGTCTGCTGCTGGCGGCCTGTGACAAACCGGTGCAAGCCACCTACAGCGATGCCGCCGCTGCCTTCCATCCCAGTGATGAATGCCATGTTTGCGGCATGATCATCGACGGCTTCCCCGGGCCCAAGGGCGAAGTGGTCGAGCGCAGCGGCATCAAGAAATTCTGCTCCACGGCGGAGATGATCGGTTGGTGGCTGCAACCGGAAAATCATCATGGCGAGGCCCGGTTGTATGTCCACGACATGGGCCGCAGCCCATGGAACGCACCCAATGATGCCCATCTGATCGATGCCAAGGATGCGTTTTACGTGGTCGGCACCCAGCTCAAGGGGGCAATGGGTGTGGTACTGGCGTCCTTCTCCAGTCAGCAGGCTGCGGAAAAAATGGCCGCCGAGCAGGGCGGTCGTGTGCTGCGGTTCAGCGAGATCGATCAGGCGGTGCTTCAGCAGCAGCCAGCGATGTCGCACTCGACTCATTGATCGGCGAGCCATCGAGAAAAGTGATCGCCGTCAAGTCAGTATTTCTGCGTCTGTTCAAAGATAGGGGCTCACAACGTCCCCAGTGCTTGGCATTAACGATGCCCAGGAGAACATGATGCAAACCGAGTTTCAGGATCGTCTGGCGGTGATCACCGGTGCCAGTTCCGGGATTGGCCTGGCGTTGTGCGCCGCGCTGTTGCCGCGTGGGGTCAAGGTGCTGGCGATGTCACGCACTGCCGGTGATTTGCCAGCCTTGCAGCAGATCTACGGTGAACGGCTGCAATGGTGTGCCGGGGACGTCACGTGCGAGGACGACTTGCAAGGGCTGGCCCGGAGGGCGGCGGCGCTGGGGCGGGTGGATTATCTGGTGCCCAACGCGGGCATTGCCGAAATGGCCGACAGCCTGGACATGCCGGCCTTCCAGCGCCAATGGGCGGTCAACGGTGCCGGGGCGTTGAACACCCTGGCGGCGTTGCGCGGTGAGTTGGCGAGCCCGGCTTCGGTGGTGTTTGTCGGTAGTTTCCTGACCGGTTCGAGCTTTCCCGGTCTGGCTGCCTGCATCGCCAGCAAGGCTGCGCTGGTGGCTCAGGCACGCACATTGGCGGTGGAGTTTGCGCGTTATGACGTGCGCATCAATCTGGTCTCGCCGGGGCCGACCGCGACTTCGATGTGGGACAACCTGGGGTTGAGTGACGGTGAGCTCGATGACGTCGCTGACACCTTGGGCAAACGTCTGCTGCCGGGGCATTTTCTGGATGCGTCGGCGGTGGCCAATGTGATTATCTTTCAACTGTCCCAAGGCGCCCGGGGTGTTTATGGGCAGGATTGGAAGGTTGATAACGGTTATTCGTTGGGGTGATGTGGTCCGTGGTTTGTTGACCGAGTACATATCCATTTCTGCCGTAACGACTACTATTGGTTCCGCTCTTACAGCGGGTCACTTTCGAAAAGCGCGAAAGTAACCAAAGCGCTTTCGCCCCTGACGTACGGTGGCTCGCCCAGGCTCGCCATACCCTCGCTCCGGTCCTGCTCCGTGGGCCCGCCGCCATCGGCCATCCATGGCCGGGGGCGGCTAACCCGGCATCCATGCCGGGTTGCCCACTGCGCAGAACCTGCGCTCGGCCTTCCGACGGGGCAGATCAAGATCAAAAGCCAAAGCCAAAGCCAAAGCCAAAGCCAAAGCAAAGCCAAAGCCAAAGCAAAGCCAAAGCCAAAGCCAAAGCAAAGCCAAAGCCAAAGCCAAAGCCAAAGCCAAAGCAAAGCCAAAGCCAAAGCAAAGCCAAAGCCAAAGCCAAAGCAAA
>NZ_JBXAOA010000031.1:43040-54781 GCF_058802325.1 Pseudomonas sp. GW822-FHT02E03
AGCCAAAGCCAAAGCAAAGCAAAGCAAAGCAAGATCAACAGCAGTCAGCGCCTACCCACTGATCGTTCCCATGCTCCGCGTGGGAATGCCGCCGGGGACGCTCTGCGTCCCGCTGTCGACGCAAGGCTTGAGTCCTGCGCACTGGTGACGCGGAGCGTCACGGGATGCATTCCCACGCGGAGCGTGGGAACGATCAATATGAACGATCAAGTCAGCGAAGCGCGCCCGCTTGATGCCCAGGTCGGCCCAGAGGCCGCCTCGCTTTTGCTGTTGCGGTAGTCGCCCCCTCACGCCCTGAGCCTGTCCGTCAACCTGTGGCTACCTCCATCGGCATGGATGCCGGGTTAGCCGCGCACGGCCATGGATGGCCGATCGCGGCGGGCCCACGGAGCAGGACCGGAGCGAGGGCATGGCGAGCCTAAGCGAGGCACCGAACGAAAGGGGCAAAAGCGCTTTGGTTACTTTCGCGCTTTTTCGAAAGTGACTCGCTGTAAAAGCGAAACCAATAGCAGCCGTTACCGCAGAAACGGATATAAACCCAAGCCCAAGCCCAAGCCCAAGCCCAAGCCCAAGCCCAAGCCCTAATGCGAAGTCCCCTCCACAAACTCAATCTTGTTCCCCACGTTATATTTACCCGACGGCTTGTTCATCGGCAGTCGCTTGATCTCCTTAAGGGTGTTGCTGTCATACACAATCAGCGCGCCATCGGTGGCCCAGATACTCAGCAACAAATAGCGGCCATCGCGAGTGAACTCGACGTGGGCAGCCGTCTTGCCGGGCATCGGGCGCAAGGTGTGGGCGACTTCCAGGGTTTGTTTGTCGATCAGGTGGATCGCATCGTTGTCCGGCCCGAAGAACACGTCGGTCCAGGCATACCGCGAGTTGACGTGGCTGCGCATGAAGAAGCCCGGCCCCAGGGTCGGAATTTCCTTGATCAGTTTCCAGGTCTTGAAGTCGATGACCGAGATCAGTCCCTTGCTGATGTTCGGCGTGGCGAACACCCACTCACCGTTACGTTTCCAGTAGGTCCCCGACCCAAGATGCGGCATGCCCGGCAGCGGTATGTCGGTGACCACCTTGCCACTGTCGAGGTCGATCACCTGGCCGCCCTTGGCCTTGCGCGAGGTGGCCAGCAGTTGCTTGTAGTCCGGTGAAAAGGAAAAATCGTCCAGCACATCTTCGGCCTTGATACGACGCGGTTCGAAGTCCGGTGTGCCGGCGCTCGACAACTCCCAGACTTCCTTCACATCCTTGAGTGCCACGATGAAACTGTCCCGTGGCGGCGCGGTGTAGACCGCGCTGACCCGTGACGCGGTGCCGTCCTGGCCGATCGCCGGGATGGTTTTGACCAGCGACAGATCGCGGGCATCGAGTATTACCAGATTGCCCGGCAGATAGTTACCCACCAGCACCCAGCGACCATCCTTGCTCACCGCCAGATTGCGGGTATTGAGCCCGGCGCGGACCTCGGCGATCAGCTTCAGGTTGTGCAAGTCATACAGGCTGACCCAGCCATCGCGTGAGGCGACGTAGACGAAGCGTCCATCCGGCGAGAACTTCGGTCCGCCATGCACCGCAAAGTGCGAAGCAAACCGTGCCAGCACTTCGAAGCGATCGCCGTCGAGGATATCGATGTGATGATCGCCGGCTTCCACTACCACAAACAGGTTCAGCGGATCGGCGCCATGTTGTGGCGTGTCGGGCAGTTTACTGATGTCGGCGAGGATGGAATGACTGCCGCGAATGTCGTCGTTATTCCAGGTGGGTGGGGTGGCGGGTGGTTGTTGAAGGAAGCTCACCAGCGCATCGATCTGCGCGGGATTGAACACGTTGGCATACCCGGTCATCTGACTCGCGGGGCGACCATTCTGGATGACACTGCGGATTTCATCGGGTTTGATCCGGCTCAGACTCTCCGGCAGCAAGGCCGGCCCCGTACCGCCGAAACGGTTGGCGCCATGGCAGCGCTGGCAATGTTGTTGGTAGAGGTCGGCGGCCGCGTCGGAGGATGGAAGCGCTGCACCGGCATGGACTGCACCGATCCATAACAATGGGGCAAGCAGCATGCGCCTCATATCGCCACCTTGCCGTGGCGTTGCAGCACCGGAGCGGAGTAAAAGCGCGCCGGGTATTCCTGCTGTTGGGCAGCGAACAGATCGACCACTTTGCCGATCACCGTCAGCGTCGGAATGCCCGGTGGGCAATCCAGCGCCAGGGTCGGCAACTGGTGCAGCTTGCCTCGGGCGACGTGCTGGTCGGGACGCGCGCCATTGCTGATCAGCGCCGCCGGTGTATCGGCGGCCATTCCGGCTTCGATCAGGCGCTGGGCAATAATCCCGAGGTTCGATAACCCCATGTAAAACACCAGGGTCTGGCTGCTGTCGGCGAGGCTGCTCCAGGGCAATTGCAACTCACCATCGCGCTGCAAATGCCCGGTGATGAAGCGGCAGGAGTTGACCAGGTCCCGGTGGGTCAGCGGAATGCCGGCATAAGCGCTGCACCCGGAAGCGGCGGTGATGCCCGGGACCACCTGGCAGTCAATGTTGCGTTGCAGCAGATACTCCAGCTCCTCGGCGCCACGGCCGAATATGAACGGGTCGCCTCCCTTGAGCCGGACCACCCGCTGCCCCGAATCGGCGAGGCCGGCGAGCAGTTCGTTGATCTGTTCCTGGGGCAGGCTGTGGCAGCCGCTGGCCTTGCCGACGTAATGCCGGGCGCAAGTGAGGGGGATCAACGTCAGCAGCTCGGGGCTGATCAGGCGGTCGTAAACCACGGCGTCGGCCTGCATCAACAGGCTCCAGGCACGCAGGGTCAGCAAGCGTGGATCACCGGGGCCGGCGCCGACCAGGGCCACTTCGCCCGGTCTGAACGGGGACGCAAGTGCGGCCGGTAAAACAATCGATGGGTGCATGGGACGTCCTTGGTTCTTCATCAGGTGGGCCGGCCCCATCCTTTGCCAGATGGCTCGCCAGGCGGGTGCTTCAGTGCATGACGCAAGGGATGGTGATTAATGGCGGCATACCGATTTCTTCATCACTGAGGTGACAACCGGGGTCCTGGCCCCAGAGGTCGCCTTCGGCCCAGGCACGGGTGCGGGTATTGCCGTTGCAGATGTTCAGCCAGCGGCATTGGCCACAACGGCCACCGACGACGCGCGGATGCACACGCAGCTGCTGCAACAAGGCGTCCGGCTGGTCCAGCCAGAGCGTGCGAAACGGCGTGTGCCGGACGTTGCCTACCGAGTGCTGCCACCAGTAGGTGTCGGGATGCACTTCGCCGGTGTTGTCGATGTTGGCGATGCCGCTGCCCGACGCGTTGCCGCCCCAGGCCCGGAGCATGTGTTCCAGGCGCGGGTAATGTTCGGGCAGATGCAGGCCCACCCATTGCAGCAAGAGAATCGCGTCGGCGTCGTTGTTGCCGCTGACAAAATCGCTGTCGCGACCCTGCTCGATGTCTTCCCAGGCCTGTTCGAAGATCAGCGTCATCGCTTCGCGGCTCATCTGTTGCCGGGCGTCGAGCTTGCGGCTGCGTTTGCCGCGACCGCTGTAGTTGAGGTGCGACAGATAAAACTTCTGCACGTCGTACTCGCGCATCAGCGCCAGTAATTGCGGCAATTGTTGATGGTTCTCTTGGGTCAGGGTAGTGCGCAGGCCGACGCGAATACCCTGCTCACGACAGAGGCGGATCGCCCGCATGGAACTGGCGAAGCTGCCCTTGAGTTGGCGGAATGCATCATGGGTGGCTTCCAGGCCATCGATGCTGATCCCGACATAGTCGAAATTCGCCGCGCGGATTTGCGTGATGTTCTGCTCATCGATCAGCGTGCCGTTGGTGGACAACGCGACAAAGAAACCCTTGGTGCGGGCGTAGGCGCTGAGCACAAACAGATCGTCGCGCAACAGCGGTTCACCGCCGGAAAGAATCAGCACCTTCACCCCGGCGTCGTGCAGGTCGTCGATCACGGTCAGTGCGGCGGACGTATCCAGTTCATCGCGAAAGACGCTGTCGGCGGACGTGGCGTAGCAGTGTTTGCAGGTCAGGTTGCAGCGCCTGAGCAGGTTCCAGATCACCACCGGCGGCCGGTTGCTGCCCGGTGGGCTGGTTCTGGGGGCAGGCGCCTGGCCGGCCAGGGCGCGCAGGTATTGGCTGATCCTCAACATGCAAATCTCCTTGAGTCGGGGTGTGTTCTGCGCGAAGCGGGTGGTAAACGCAAACCTGATGCCCGTAGCAGCTGCCGAGCTTGCGAGGCTGCGTTCGGCTGCGCAGCAGTCGTAAAACCTGTGTGCGTGATGTGTCTGACATACCGCACTGCCTGATTTAACGACTGCTGCGCAGCCGAACGCAGGCTTCGCCAGCTGCTACACGGTATGCGTCGAACTGGCCGGCACTACGCGCAAACCGGTTTTCTTCAGGATTCGGCTGCTCACCAGCATCTCGTCGGCGGCGCAGGCGTCGCCCAGCAAGTAGCGCAGGTGTTCGCGGTAGCTGTCGATTTCCTCGCGGCTGCGGCCGTGGACCATGGCGAACAGGTTGTAGCGCCACGCGGTTCGTCGCGGGCGCCGATAGCAGTGGCTGACAAAAGGCTGCGCCCCGATCAATGCGCCAAGTCGCGGCATGTCCGTGTCGTGCACATCCCAGACTGTCATGCCGTTGTAGCGATAGCCCAGGCGATAGTGGTTGGGGACGGCGGCGATGCGCCGGATGGCGCCCTCGGCCTGCAAGCGCTTGAGCAAATCCAGGGTGGATTCGATGCTCAGCTCCAGCTGTTCGGCGAGCCAGGCCCACGGGTCGTCCAGCAACGGCAGGCCGGTCTGGGTCAGCTCGATCAGACGCCGAGCGAGGGGGGCTTCAGACCGGGAAGTACAGGCCGACATGGTAGGTCTCCTCTTTGGGCAAGTTGAGCAGCGGCAGGCCGGTCAGGTTTTCGATGTGCTGCAGGGTCTCGGCGATACCTTGTTCGGTCGGGCAACCGAGCACGAACCACATGTTCCAGGCGTGTTCGCGTCGGTAGTTGTGCGCCACTTCAGGCAGGGCCTGCAGTTGCTCGGCGACGTCTTCAAAGCGCTCTTCCGGCACCGCCAGCGCAGCGAGGGTGAAGGCGCCGCCGAGGCGTTCGATGTCGAACATCGGGCCGAAGCGCGTGAGCATGCCGTCTTCCAGCAATTCATGGAGGCGGTCGAGCAGTTCGGTACTGCTGCTCTCCAGTTCGGCGGCCAGTGCCTGCCACGGGTGGCGCACCAGCGGCAGGCCCAGTTGCAGGCGGTTGATCAGCCGACGGTCGAGGTCATCCATGGGTGGGGGCTCCGGTTGGTGAGGGGGTAAAGCGTCCGCCGCACTGTTTGAACGCGTGAGTGCTGAACAGCAATTGGTGGGGCAGGTCGCTCAGCAGGTGTTCTTCCAGCAACGCCTGGATCTGCGCTTCGACCCGCTCACGTTGGCGCCCATGAACCATGCAAAAGAGGTTGTAGCGCCACTGCGGCAGGCGCCGCGGCCGTTGGTAGCAGAGGGTAATGCCGTGCGCCCGGCCCAGGCGCTGGCCGACTTCGTCGATCAGCGCGTCCGGAACATCCAGCACCAGCATGGCGTTGGCGGTAAAACCCAGCGCGCGATGGTTGAGCACCAGGCCGACCCGGCGAAACAGCCCTTGCTCGTGCCACTGGTGCATTTGCGCGAGTACCTGGTTTTCGTCGGCGTCTATCCGTTCGGCGAGGATCTGATAGGGGCGCGATACCAGCGGCAATCCGCCTTCCAGATGCCGACGCAGCGCCAGTGCCTGTTTGGGACTCAACCCCGGTGTCATGAGCTTTCTCCCAGGGCAAAACCGAGGTCGATGCGGTAAGCGGTCAACATCGGCAGATCCAGCGGCATGAGGCCGGTGTCTTTCTCAAGTTGTTCGAGAACGCGTTCGATGTGTTGGCGATCAGGACCGGTCAGCACAAACCACAGGTTGTAGAAATGTTCCCGCGCGTAGTTATGGTTGACCTCGGGATACTGGCTGACGTGCTCGGCGACCTGTTGCAAGCGTTCGGCGGGCACGGCGAGGGCGGCGAGGGTGCTGGCCCCGGCGCGACTGTGTTCGAACACCGGGCCGATCCGTGAGAGGGTGCCGGCCTGATCCATTTCTTCCAGGCAAGCCATCACCTGGGCTACGCGACAACCGAGAATCCGCGCCATCTCCTTGTAAGGCTCCGCGCACAGCGGCATGCCGTGCTGGAAGCGGTCGATCAGTTGGCGGCTGAGCAGGTCGAGGTTCATTTCAATAGCCCATTTTTTGCGCGCGACTGCTGAAGAAGATGCCGCTCGGCGCGGTGGCGGGAAGGGTGTTCAGCTGTTTCAGGCTGTACGGATCCCAGACCTGAACCTGATCGCCATCGCGTAACGACAGCCACAACTGATCGCCGCGAGCGGTGAATTCCATGTGCAGCACCGCCGGCCCTGGCCGCAGATCGGCGACCACGGCATGGGTTTCGCTGTCGATGACCTGTACTCGATCGTTGTCCGGGTAGGCGAAATTGACCCACAGCTGCCGACCGTCCGGCCGCGACGTGACGAACACCGGTTGGCCAGCCACCGGGATGGCAGCGGTCTGCTTCCACGTGCGCGAATCCATCACCAGCACCTGATGCCGGCCGACGGCGGGCACGAAGGCCTGGTGATCGGCGACGGCCCAGCCCTCCAGATGCGGCATTTTGTAGACGGGCAATTTCGCCTGGCCGCGTCCGTAATCACCGAGCACTCGCTGCACCCCGCGCTCCGGATGCCAAAGGTCGAGTTGCGCCATGCCGTCTTCGCCGAACAGTCCCGCCATGTAATAGCGACCATCCGGGGTCACCAACGCGTCGTAGGGTTGCTGGCCGATGTCGGTGAAACGGCTGATTTGCGGCGTGTTGCCCTGACTGAAATCGGCGGTCCAGATCTCGCCGGTATCGAACAGGCTGAACACAAAACGTTGCCCCGGCGCGTCGACCAGGCCGACCACCCGTGAGCGCTTGCTGCCATCGGCCAGGGGCGTGGCCGGAATATCGGCTACCAATTGCAGGGTTTCGGCATCGAATACCTTGACCCCGCCGGGCACGTAGTTGGACACGGCGATGAGTTTGCCGTCCTGACTGATCGCGCCGCCGATGCTGTTGCCGCCCTGTATCAGCCGTTGATCGATGCGTTGGGTCAGCAGGTCGATCTTGCTCAGCCCGCCGTCGCGGCCGAACACATAGGCATAACGCTGGTCGCGGGAAAACACCACCGAGGCATGGGACAGATCGCCCAAACCCTCGAGTCGGACCAGTGCCGTGCGGGTGTCGCTTTCGATGATTTGCACGCTGCCGGTGGCGCGCTCCACCACCACGCCCAGATCGCCGGTGCCACGCAACGGTGGTTGAACACACGCGGACAACAACAGCCCGGTCGCCGCTAAAAGCAGGGTTGAACGGATCATGGTGCGGGATATCCCTGGAGAAGAAGATCGACCAGCCAACGGATGTCATCCGGGCTGAGCAGCGGGGCCCAACCGGGCATCGCGGTGCCGGGCCGGCCTTGGCTGACGGTGGCTATCAGGCTGTCCCTGGACTTGCCCGCCAGCGTTGCGCGGGTCAGGTCGGGACCCAGCCCGCCGGTCATGTGCAGTCCGTGGCAGGCGCCGCAGTCCTGGGCCAGCAGGTGTTCGAGTTGTGCCTGACGCTTGGCGTCGGGCGCGGCAACCGCAGTTGCGCAAATGAGGAGGAGGGCCGCCAGAATCGTAGCGTGTCGATAAACCTTCATGACGCCCTCCAGTTGGCTATTTGAGACTCAGGACCCAGGTTGCAAGTGTCTTCGCTTCTTCATCCGTCACCGGGTTGGCCGGCATTGGCATCGGGCCCCAGTTGCCTTGCGTGCCGTTCTTGATGTGGCTGGCCAGGGTGTCCACGGCCCCGGCCACGCCCGCATTCTTGGCCGCGACATCCTTGAGCGCCGGGCCGACCAGCTTGGTGTCGATGGAATGGCAGGCGGCGCAGGGTTTGCTCTTGAACAGCTCCTGGCCGTCTTGGGCCATGGCCGGCTGCACGCTCAGCGCAGCGGTCAGGGCGAACAGTGAAAACAGAGTATTTTTCATGAGGATTCCTTGCATTGATGGAGCTCAATAGATGTCATGTTGGGTGTTGTAGACGTTGAATTTTCCGGTGGGTGTGATCAGTCGTTTGTCCTTTATGACTGATTTGAGCTTCAGCGTTTTGTCGTCGATCACTACCAGCGCCGATTCCTCCGACTGACCGCTCCACACGGAGAACCAGACTTCATCGCCGGCCTTGTTGTATTCCGGCTGTACCACCCGCATCGCGCCTTGCTTGATGCCGGCGTACTCGGCGATGGGCAGCACGGTGTAGCCGGCGTCGAGTTTGTCGATGTTGAACACCGCCACCGACTGGCTCAGCTTGGCGTCGGGGTTGAGGGTGGTGTCGACATACAGGTGACGGGAATCAGGGTGGGTTTTGATAAACAGCGATCCGCCGCCCTGGCCCTTGAGTGAGGCGACCTGTTTCCAGGCGAATTGCGGGTGTTTGACCGGGTCGGTACCGATCAGGGAAATGCCGTCATCACCGAGGTGGCTGGTGGCCCAGACTGGCCCATAAGTCGGATGGTTGAAGTTGGCGCCGCGCCCCGGGTGAGGGGTTTTGCCGACCTCCACCAAAGCTGCCAACTTGCGATCTTTGGAGTCGATCACGGCGACTTTGTTGGAGTTGTTGGCGGCGGTCATGAAGTAGCGGTGCGTGCTGTCCCAACCGCCGTCATGCAGGAAGGGCGAAGCATCGATGTAGGTGATGGTGAGGTTTTTGATGTCCTGGTAATTGACCAGCATGACCTTGCCGGTTTCCTTGACGTTGACGATGAACTCCGGCCATTCATGGGAGGCGATGATCGCCGCGACCCGGGGTTCAGGGTGATATTCCTGCTTGTCGACGGTCATGCCACGGGTCGAGACGATCTGTTTGGGCTCCAGGGTTTCGCCATCCATGATGGTGAATTGCGGCGGCCAATAGGAGCCGGCGATCGTGTATTTGTCTTCGTAGCCCTTGAACTTGGAGGTCTCCACCGAACGCGCCTCGATGCCCACTTTGACTTCGGCGACCTTGGTCGGCTCCACCGGCCACAGGTCGATCATGTCGATCCGCGCGTCTCGACCAATCACCAGCAGGTAGCGACCGGAGGCGGAAATCCGCGAGATGTGCACCGCATAACCGGTCTCGATCAGCTTGACGATTTTCTTGCTGTCACCGTCGATCAGGGCAATCTTGCCGTCATCGCGCAACGTCACCGAAAACAGGTTCGGCAGGTTGAGTTTGCTCAATTGCTTCTTCGGACGATCCTCAGGCTTGACCAGCACTTTCCAGGTTTTCAGCGTCTCGGCCATGCCCCATTCAGGCGGCGTCGGCGGCGCGTGCTGAATGAACTTGGCCATTGACGTGATCTGATCCTTGGTCAGCGCATTGGACGTCCCCCAGTTCGGCATGCCCGCCGGTGAACCGTAGGTAATCAACGCCTCCAGAAACGGTTGCCCGCGGGACTGGGTGATGTCCGGTGTCAGTGGCTTGCCGGTGGCACCTTTGCGCAGAACGCCGTGACAGCCGGCGCAACGCTGGAAGTAAATTTCCTTGGAAGAGTCGAACTCGGCCTGACTCATGTCGGGCGCTCCGGCGGATTTGACCATCAGCGGGCTGGCCGCAGCGGCAGCGGGCTCGTTGGCCCGGGCCGCATGAGTCACCGCAAGGGCCAGCGCCGAACACAATGTGGCGACAGTCAGAGCAAACGTTTTTCTATTGCTGATCAGCATTCCATTTCTCCTCAGGCAAGACCTTTGCGATGTGCTGAAACGGCAGCGCAGAACGCAGGTTCTTAGTGCCGTGCAAGGCTATGCCCGAGCAGGCCAATGCTCGCTTGACCGCGATCAAGTTTGCCGGCCATGTCACTTGCCAGGTTGTCGCAGGGGCCCGTAGCGTGTGGCTTGAATCCGCTTTTGGAACAGACAGCCCATGGACCGAATCCAGTCTTGCGAACCCTTCTATCAACCGCTCAATAATGAGGAGGCGCTGTTCGAGCAAGCCTGGCGACACGGCATGCCGGTGCTGATCAAAGGCCCGACCGGATGCGGCAAGACCCGCTTTGTCCAGCACATGGCCCATCGGCTGAAACTGCCGCTGTACACCGTGGCTTGCCATGACGATCTGAGCGCCGCCGACCTGATCGGCCGTCATTTGATCGGTGCCCAAGGCACCTGGTGGCAGGACGGGCCACTGACCCGCGCGGTACGTGAAGGTGGCATTTGTTATCTGGACGAAGTGGTCGAAGCGCGTCAGGACACGGTGGTGGTGTTGCATCCACTGGCCGATGACCGTCGCGAGTTGTTCCTGGAGCGCACCGGCGAAGTGCTGCAGGCGCCACCGTCATTCATGCTGGTGGTGTCGTACAACCCCGGCTACCAGAACCTGCTCAAAGGCATGAAACCCAGCACCCGACAACGCTTCGTGGCGATGCGTTTCGGCTATCCGCCGGTGGCCGATGAAGAGCGCATTGTCACCCGGGAAGCGCAGGTGGACAGCGCGCTGGCGGCGCAAGTGGTCAGGCTGGGACAGGCACTGCGCCGGCTCGATCAGCATGATCTGGAGGAGGTCGCCTCGACGCGACTGCTGATTTTTACCGCGCGAATGATCCGCTCCGGCATGAGCCCGCGTGAGGCGTGCATGGCCTGCCTGGCCGAGCCGCTGAGCGATGATCCGCTGACGGTTGCGGCGCTGATGGACGTGGTTGATGTCCACTTCGGCTGAGGCCAGACGCGTTGCGCCGGGGCACTTGCCAGGCGATCTGGCGATGTGGTTTTTCATTCTGGCCGAGCTGTCGGTGTTCGCCATCCTGATTCTGGCGTTCGCCGTGACCCAGGCACTCAAACCGCAGCTGTTCGGTGAAAGCCGTCTGTTGCTGAACACGTCTACCGGTTTGGCGATGACCCTGAGCTTGCTCACCGCCGGCCTGTTCGCCGCGCTCGCTCAAGAGCAAGTCAAGCGCTCTCGGTCTCGCTACGGCGCTGTCTATTTGCTGGCAGCCTTGCTCGCGGCCAGTGTCTACGTGGTGTTGAAGATCACGGAATACCGACACTTGCTGGCCTCGGGGCTGGGCATGGAGCACAACACGTTTTTCACCCTCTACTGGATCCTCACCGGTTTTCATTTTCTCCATGTACTGCTCGGCATGGTCATCCTCGGATGGCTGGCCGAGCGTTGCCGTCGTGGCCGGTACAACGCCGCCAACCGCAGCGGGCTTGAATCGGGGGTGCTGTATTGGCACATGGTCGATCTGATTTGGGTCGTGCTGTTTCCGCTGGTCTACGTTCTGAATTGACGGAGGTTCTGATGTCGGCTTCCAGGTTTTTGCTGGTCTGCTGGGCAGCGCTGGCCACGTTAAGCGTGTGCACGGTGGTGCTGGCACAGATGGGCGCGACGTGGCGGCTGTCGGTGGCCATTTTGCTGGTGGCGGTTGGCAAGGCCTGGTTGATTGCCGATGGCTTTATGGAAATGCGCCATGCCCCGCGATTGTGGCGGCGGTTGATGGTGAGCTGGGGGGTGGTGTTGGCTGCCGTTGTAGGGCTGACGCTGGTGTTGTTCCGCTGAAGGAATACAGCCCGTAAAACAGCGCGATTCCAATGTGGGAGCGGGGGGGGGGGGGGGGGGGGGGGGGGGGGGGGGGGGGGGGGGGGGGGGGGGGGGGGGGGGGGG
>NZ_JBXAOA010000032.1:0-54408 GCF_058802325.1 Pseudomonas sp. GW822-FHT02E03
GCGGTAGTTCAGTCGGTTAGAATACCGGCCTGTCACGCCGGGGGTCGCGGGTTCGAGTCCCGTCCGCTGCGCCATATTTTCCGAGTCAGGTTTACCTGCCTCGAGATTGAAAAGCCTCGAAGCTTTCCAGTCAGACGAGTTACTTGGACGAAAGTCCAAAGCGATACGCAGCGGTAGTTCAGTCGGTTAGAATACCGGCCTGTCACGCCGGGGGTCGCGGGTTCGAGTCCCGTCCGCTGCGCCATATCTGCCTCAAGGCCCACTGAACGCCTTGGAGCTACGAAGCAAGTCGCTGTTAAAGCCGGCGGATGTTTCGAGTCGATAGCAAAAACCCTGGTCGAAAGACCGGGGTTTTTTGTGTCTGCGATTTGGCTTTTCCTCTCTCATGTCCTTCCTGCCCAACCTTTCTGCGCCCCAATTGCATAAAGGACTTGGTTCACAGCTCCGACATTAATTAGAATCACTCTCATTTACGATGACTCCTTGGCACAGGGCTTCTTGAGATGAGTGATGCAGCGATGCCGAAGGAGCAAACCTTCCACGATCTGTACCGCGATCACCGTGGCTGGCTGGAAGGCTGGTTGAGAAGACGCATGGGCAATGGCTGTGATGCGGCGGACCTGAGCCAGGATACGTTCCTGCGTTTGCTCGCCAGCTCTCAACGAATTGCCGATCTGCAAGAGCCCCGTGCCTATCTGCTTACCGTGGGCAAACGCCTGCTGAGTAATTTCTATAAACGTCGAAGCCTCGAGCAGGCTTATCTGACGGCACTGGCGGCGTTGCCGGAAGACTGTGTGCCGTCGCCCGAGCAGCGCTGGTTGTTGCTCGAAACCCTGCAAGCCCTGGATGAATTGCTCGACGGATTGCCGGCGGCAGTACGTAGGACGTTTCTCTGGAGTCAGCTGGAAGGTTTGAACTATCAGCAAATCGCCGAGCGCCTGCAGGTATCGGAGCGCACGATCAAACGCTACATGGCGCAAGCCTATGAGCATTGCCTGTTGGTGGAACTGTGAACAGTCCGGTGCCAGATGCCCGTCAGGCGGTGCGAGCTGCCGCGCAGTGGCTCGCCTTGCTGGAATCTGGAAGTGCCAACGAGCAGGATCGTGCGAATCTGCAGCGTTGGCGCGACAGTTGCGTCAGTCACGAGCAGGCTTGGCAGAAGGCTCAAGCCTTGCGTCAGCGGTTTGCCAGTCTGCCTTCAGCGTTGGCGCTCAAAAGTCTGGATCGCCCCGAGCCGGGTCGGCGCGTAGTGCTCAAGCGTGCATTGGGTGCGGTGGCGTTGGTGCCGGCCGCTTGGCTGATCAGCCGGCAATTGCCCCTGGATGTCTGGCGAGCCGATCTGCATACGGCCACCGGAGAGCGCAAACAGGTGCAACTCGCTGATGGCAGTTCCTTGCAACTCAACACGGCCAGTGCCGTCGATGTGGATTTGCAGAGCCGTCGCTTGAAGCTGATTGAGGGCGAACTGTCGCTGAAGGTGCCAAGCGCGTCACCGCTGACGATCCAAACGAAGTTTGGACAGATCATCGTCAGCCAAAGCGAAGTCTGCGTACGTCAGCAAGCGCGTGGTTGCCGCGTATCGGTGTACAACGGCGCCGTGCAATTGCAGCCATTGCAGGGGGCGGCGTTGGCTTTGCGCACTGGTCAACAAGTCAGCCTTCAAGCAACCGGTGTCGGGCCGATCAGCCCATTCGATGTGCTTGCGCCGGGTTGGCGAGAAGGCATGCTGATAGCGAAAAACCAGCCGCTGGGGGATTTCCTGCGCGAACTCGGCACTTATCGACCGGGTGTGCTGCGTTGGGAGCCGGAGCTTGAAGCGTTGCGTGTCACCGGCAGTTTCCGTCTGGACGACACCGATCGCGTCCTCGCGTTGCTCGCGGCCAGTCTGCCGCTGGAGGTGCATTCACGTACCCGTTATTGGGTGACGTTGCTGCCGCGCAAAAATAGTGTGTGAAGCCTGTCCCCTTTTTTCGGCTCGCTTGTCATTCAAGGCATGTGAACGAATCAAGAGAACTCTATCAATGCCCGCAGTAATACCTTGCTGTCCGCGTCCGGCTTCTTCCCGCCTGCGTCCGTTGTTGCACCTGAGCCTGTTGCTGGGCCTGAGTGCCAGTCCATTATTCATCACAGCCAGTTGGGCCGAAGACAGTGCCCGGCGCAATTATCAGGTGCCTGCCGGCAGCCTGAGCGATGCGCTGACCCGCTTCGCCGGTCTGTCTGGCGTCAATCTTTCGGTAGACCCGGCACTGGTGGGTGGTCGCACCAGCCCTGGTCTTTCCGGCGAATTCGCGGTCGAGGAGGGCTTTGCCCGGCTATTGCAGGGTTCTGGTCTGCAGCTGCAGCCGGTGGGCGAACAGGCCTACATCCTGACCCCGGCGCCAGAAGGCAGCAGCCTGCAACTGGCCCCCACCTCGATTCTCGGTGCCACGGGCGGGGCGGACGGCGAGGTGTATGCCGGCGGCCAGGTCGCGCGTCGCGGGTCGCAAGGCTTGCTGGGCTCGAAAGATTTCATGGAAACGCCGTTCAGCATGACCACCTACACCGGCGAGGCAGTCAAAAACCTGCAGGCTCGGACCTTGGGCGACCTGATCGCCAGTGATCCTTCGGTTCGCGCCACCAACCCGGCGGGTGGGCGCTATGAGCAGTTCACCATTCGCGGGTTCAGCCTGTTCAACAGTGATGTCGCCTACAACGGTCTCTATGGCGTCCTGCCGACCTATACGATCGACATGGAGATGGCTGACCGCGTTGACATCATCAAAGGCCCGAGCCAGCTCATCAACGGCATCTCGCCGCGGGGCAGTGTGGGTGGCGGGATCAACGTGGTGCCCAAGCGCGCGACCGACAAGCCCATCACTTCGTTCACCGGTAGCTACGCTTCCGACAATCAGGTCGGCGGTGCCGTGGATGTTGGTCGGCGCTTTGGTGAGGACAACAAGTTCGGTATTCGTTTCAACGGCGTGAAGCAGTCCGGCGACACCGAATGGGATCACCAGAGTGTCGACCGCGAGATGGCCGTGCTGGGCCTGGATTTTCGCGGTGAGCGCCTGCGACTCTCGACGGACATCGGGCGCACCGAGCGTGATACCGACGCCCCGCAGGAGCGCGTGCAGGTCGGCGCCAATGCGAAGGTGCCGAATGCGAACGATGTGCGCGACAACTATGCACAACCCTGGAGCAAGGCGAGTACCAACGACACGTTCGGGGCGGTAAACGGCGAATTTGATGTCAGCGATTCCATCATGCTGTACGGGGGCGTGGGCGCGCGTAAAAGCAATCATGACTTCCTCCGGCATGCCGTTGCGGTCACCAATGATGCCGGCGATTTCAGCGTTCAGCCGCGTGATTTCACCCGTGACGAAAATGTCCGGACGGCCACGGCAGGGGTGCGCAACTGGTTTCATACCGGTCCGGTGAGCCATGAAGTCAATCTGGCCGCCAGCTATTTCTACATGGACTTCGAAAATGGCGGCGCCCGTTATGCCGCGGCCCGCAGCAACCTCTACGACCCCGTGGAAACACCAACACCTGTCAGACCCACTCGGCTCGATTCGAAGGTCTACACCGAGAACCGCTTCAGCGGCGTGGCGTTGTCCGACACTCTGGGCTTCTTCGATGACCGGCTGCTGCTGACTCTCGGCGCCCGCTGGCAGCGCGTAAAGGTTGACGACTGGACGGATGATGTCAAAGGCGCCACGGCCTACGATGAAGAAAAGGTATCGCCGTCGGGCGGCATCCTGTTCAAGGCAACCGATAAGCTGTCGCTGTATGCCAACTACATGGAGGGCCTGAGCCAGGGCAAGATCGCGCCGTCGACCTCTGTGAACGAGGATGAGATATTCCCGCCGTTCATCAGTCGCCAGGTCGAGGTCGGCGCCAAGTATGACGCGGGTGCGTTCGCCGTGACCGCCGCAGTGTTCCGGATCAAGCAGCCGGCCTATGAGACCAACGCCACGACGCGGGTTTTCGGCCCGAACGGCAAGCGCGAGAATACGGGCGTGGAGCTGAGTGTGTTCGGTGAACCGCTTAAAGGTTTCCGCCTGCTCGGCGGTGTCATGTACATCGACAGCGAGTTGAGCAACACCACCAACGGCACCTACGACGGCAACCGGGCACCGGCCACGCCGAAATACAACGTCAATCTGGGCGCCGAGTGGGACGTGCCGACCGTACAGGGCCTGACCCTGACCAGTCGCGGCCTTTATTCCAGCTCGCAGTATCTGGACCAGTCCAACAACAAGGAAATCGACGCCTGGGAGCGTTTCGACGTGGGTGCACGCTACGCGTTCAAGATCGATGAAAAGAACATCACCCTGCGTGCCAATGTCGAGAACGTGGCGGACAAACGCTACTGGAGTTCTGCCGGGGCCTCGGATGACAGCGAACCTGGCTTGACGTTGTCGACCCCACGCACCTACCTCCTTTCGGCGACGGTCGACTTCTGAATACGGTCTATTTCTGAAAATAGATCAGAAGGTGTACGCCTTAATCAGGGCGAGAGATGCTGATGTAAAAAAGGGGCAACTTTTCAGTTGCCCCTTTTTTCGTCTGTGTGTCCCGTCAGAAACCCAGTTTGTCTCGCAATCCGTAATACCAGGCGCCCAATGCAGCGAATGGTGTACGCAGCAATTGTCCGCCGGGAAACGGGTAGTGGGGCAGGTCGGCAAAGGCGTCGAAGCGCTCGGCCTGACCGCGCAATGCTTCGGCCAGTACCTTGCCCGCCAGGTGTGTATACGTTACGCCGTGGCCGCTGCAACCCTGGGAATAGTAGATGTTGTCGCCCAGCCGTCCGACCTGGGGAAGTCGCGACAGGGTCAGTAGGAAATTGCCGGTCCAGGCGTAATCGATTTTCACGTCCTTGAGCTGCGGGAAGGCCTTGAGCATCTTTGGTCGAATGATCGCCTCGATGTTCGCTGGATCGCGCGCGCCATAGACCACGCCGCCGCCGAAAATCAGGCGTTTGTCAGCGCTCAGACGGTAGTAATCAAGCAGGTAGTTACAGTCTTCGACGCAGTAGTCCTGAGGCAACAGGCGCTTGGCCAATTCATCGCCCAAGGGTTCGGTGGCGATCACTTGAGTCCCGCAGGGCATCGACTTCGCCGCCAGCTCCGGCACCAGATTGCCGATGTAAGCGTTGCCGGCGACGATGATGAATTTGGCCCTGACCTTGCCCTGAGGCGTATACACCACCGGATTGGTGCCGCGCTCGATGCGCACCGCTGGCGACTGCTCGTAAATGGTGCCGCCCAGCGACTCCACGGCTGCTGCCTCGCCCAAGACAAGATTGAGCGGATGAATATGCCCGCCGCTCATATCGAGCATGCCGCCGACGTATTGATCGCAAGCCACCACTTCACGGATGCGTCGCTGATCCAGCAGCTCAAGTTGCGTATGACCGAAACGCTCCCACAGGCGCTTCTGGGATTCCAGATGGCCCATCTGCTTGGCGGTAATGGCGGCGAACACGCCGCCGTCCTTCAGGTCGCACTGGATGTTGTATTTGGCCACCCGCTCACGAATGATCCGCCCACCCTCGAACGCCATTTGGCCCAATAGCTGAGCTTGCTTGGGGCCGACACTGCGCTCGATCACATCGATATCACGGCTGTAACTGTTAACGATCTGGCCGCCGTTGCGCCCCGATGCACCAAAACCCACTTTGGCGGCTTCCAGGACTGTTACCCGAAAACCGTTCTCCAGCAGGAACAGGGCAGAGGACAGGCCGGTATAACCGGCGCCGATGACACAGACATCAGTCTCTACATCATCCTGCAAGGCCGGGCGCGGCGGCGCTACATTGGCCGATGCGGCGTAATAGGACTCTGGGTAGGGAGTGTTCGCCATCCTGCAGCCTCTGTTTAATATATTTTACGAGTGCAACGATCCTACCCGAGTTAAAAAACGACCGCCAGCCAGCGGAAAATCTTCTTTGCCACAGCAAAATTAAATATTTTGCATATTCATAGGGTTAGGTGAAAAAAAGGTGTTGACACCCCTCCGGAATTCCGTAGAATGCCGCCTCACAGCAGGCACGTAGCTCAGTTGGTTAGAGCACCACCTTGACATGGTGGGGGTCGTTGGTTCGAGTCCAATCGCGCCTACCAAACAAAATCCGCTCTGCTGGGCGGTCTAGAAGGGCTCACCGAAAGGTGGGCCCTTTTTTGTTGTCTGTGATTTCTTGCAGAACGTTCACAAAATATCGGGTTCGTTCACACGGGGCAATGTGAACGTCGAGAGTGGCCTTTTTGAGGTGGGATTCTTCCCCATATCGGAGGTGAAGTAGGGGGGGCAGCCTCGGCAATTGAGTGACCGAGTATCCAGTTCTTTCCGTCACCTGTAGTCATTGCCTCGAGTGATGAAAAGAAGTGCTAGTGGTGGCTTTTCACAAACGCTTCAAACTGGGCGTAGCTCACTGGTTGCTTGTTATGAAGGAACATTTTTGACGTATCACGAAACGCGATTGCTGGCGTTCGAATATGATCCTTCACCTTTTTGCGAAGGTCTTTGAGTCGACCATTGCCTCTTATGGCAATGAGATCGTTCAGAATGGTTTCGGTCATGGCGGACTTCGCCTTCCCAGAAAAATTCTTGATCACGAAAATGGCAAACTCGCGGTAGAACCATTCAGTACAAAGGAAGCGCTTGTACTGCTCATCAAGTTCGCCCATTGCTGCATTCAGGTCGTTGGTTGCCATAATCATTCTGTAAAACGCCGTCATTTCAACTTTCAGCTCGCCAGCCGTGACGGCGGTGTCCGGCCCCAAGACGAAGTGAAAGGGGCACGGTTGATTGATGCGTACCAACTTCGAAATCTCAAACCCGTGGCAAGACGCAAGAACTAAGCCTGTGTTGTTCCGGCTAGCCGCATTTACCCCTGATACCAGGTGCAAAAGGGTTTGCCATCCTACGTACTCGCCACTGCGGGTGAGGAACAATCCCTTCTCCGCGTCTCCGTGACACTCGAAATGCAGAACCGGCTTAGTGACGCCTGTCTTACACGCTGTCTCAACCATCTTGAGGACGGCGTAAAGCTCTTTGGTATCGTAAACGCGGTGCCGAATGCAGTAGCCGGGTCTCTGGAGTCTGGCGGAGAGGTCGTTCACTGTTTCTTCAAGCCAGCGCCCGTTCTGCTGGTCATCATCGCCAAGGCCGTCAAGGATCACTAAGGCGTTGTTCGTGAACGAAGATATGAAGGTGAGATCCGACATGTAGTAGCACCATGCGTAGGTGGAAAGGTGATTCAAGCTGGCAAGTTTCATGAAGCCTGTCCAGTGGCTTTTCCTAATGTCCTGCATGGCCGGGTTAATTGTCATGCGCCGCGACAGCGCTACTGCCCTTGCAGCAATGAAGGTTGGACGCGAGCGGTTACATAGGGCGCTGAGCGACATGTACTGGAGAGAGAGTGAACGGGAAACGGCGAAGATGGGATATGCCTATGGCGACCACAGCAATCGCAGCGAACCGTGACGGATGTATGCGTCGTCATCGAGACGAAAAAAATTTTATTAGCTTTAGAGTGAACAAAATTGCGCTTTATGTGAATTCCTATGCATTAAGACGCAATTTTTGCTTCCACACATAATTTACGCACAGGTTTATCCACAGGTAGTACGTTGCAGCACCACCAAAAACGCATTATCTTGTATCCAAGCGACAAAGAACCCCCTACATGTAGGGGATTGTCGTTAGCTGCTGACCTCGAATGAGGTACTTAGAAAAGTCTGCGAGTGGTCGTGCTTCGGTCTCCACAACTTAGAACACAACCACCCGCACCGTCTAAAGCTAAACAGTAGTGATTACGTTAGCCCTAGGGGGGGCTGCATTGAGCCAAACATTGACGGGATCGTCAACGGTTCTCTGCTGGGTGGTACTCCCTAGGGCTGATAATTCAACCTTGTGCTGGAGATTACCTTATGTCAAAAAACCCAAAGCAGTCATCCGCGAAAGTCGCCAAGCTAGCTTCTGACACCCTCCGCAACCCCAAAGCCTCAATCACAGCAAAGGAGCTAGCAGGTTCTGTTCTGGCTCAAGCATCTACTCGCAAGCAGACCGGTGAAGATATGGAAGCCAAGGCAGGCATGGTGCTGGCTAGCGAGAAGTACAGCGCTGATACCAAAGCGCTTGCAGCCTCTCTAGTTTCCCAATCCAACCAAGCGCGGGGGGAGTGAATCATGGCCTTTCATGCCGCCGCGACAGTCGACTTGGATAACGGTGTAAGCTCAACAGCTCGCACTAAGTTCAATGAAGAGCTCAAGAAAAAGAAGTTTACGAAGCACAACCTAACAACGCTCTGGACGGTGACTTACGTAGCGGGTACTACGAGAGAGGCAGCGGTCAAATATGCTCGTGACAGCATTGATGCTGCCGCTGCGTCCGCTGGTATTTCCATCTATGAAGCCTTCGTGTCAATCAGCGAAGCTCCACCGGTAGAGTGGAAGACAAAGGGAAGAGAGTCGCTAGTAGAGGCACTCAGGCGATTCCAGAACTAAAAGCTTCAGACCCCACTCTGGTGGGGTTTTTATGCACCGTTCTGAAACTTCGTGGGACGTGATGGTATCAGGCTATGTAACCGGTAAGCGTACCTGACCAAACCGAGTCGAGATACAACTATGGCAGAAGAACAGCACCGGATAGACCAGTTGATCTACCGCTCGCATGACGAAGACACCAAGCTGGACTATTTCATCCTCGGGGCGACATTGGCGATATGTGCATATCTTGCCCAGACAAATCCGTATGGGGAACTGGGGATCAACAAGGAAACGTTCCTACTGGGTAGCTTGCTAGTGTTTGCCAGCAGTGCTATCTACGGGTTCAAGCGTCTAGAGGCGAAGTTGATACTCATGTATGACAACGCCAAGGCATTACAAATCAGAGACCCCGATACCCGAAGACGAAAGCTGAATGAGCTTAATGGCCGTAGTATCGAAAGAATAACCAGGCTCTATAGAATCCGAAATAGACTGCTGTTCGCTGGGTTAGCCTGTTACCTCGCCACAAAGGTGTGGGCTGCCTACCAGAACAACGGATGGATACCCGTGCACTAGACTAATCGTCAATATGAGGGAATATGCGGAAGGAATAAACATGAGGGTAGGGATAGCGGTAGCGGTTGCACTGCGGCGGTTGGAATGGCCTATGGAGTATTCATCCTTGATGGGTGTGAGGGAGTCTAGCGACACCCTCACGGTGATGCTATTTACCCTTTGGCTTGGTTGGCTTCGGGATAGTTTCTACCGTTGTCGTCTTTGGGTTTTTCTTTGCTTTCTCAATAGGAATGAACTGACCATTCCCTGAGTCTCGACCACGCTTGTTAGCCATGTGCTGCTCCTTGATGGCTTATCGCCACGGCGGCGACACCATCAACGCTAGCTCAGGTCTGTCTTTCCGCAAGGGCATCGGGGTGGGCTCGTTACTGACGAAAATCAGTTTTTTGCACCAAAAATCACCGCTTTTCTACGGAAACCTCAACTGTGAGTGTCTTCACCCGTTTCGAGCTTGACCATATGTCACGTAGAGCCCGGAAATTCTGGCTTAGGGGGCAGCAGTACGCGTTTATTGCCTCCTTTACCAGCAGGGTTTTTGTAGGTTTTTCGGGTAGCTTCCAGAGGTTATGGTCAGGCACTCTGCCATCAGCTAGTATCATTAAATTGACTACTGTAAGGAAACTCTATGCTTGATGATCAGAATCAGTTGAGCTTTTCACAGCGCATGGGGCTTGTTCCAGCGGTGAAAGTTGCACAAGTCGATAGTATTGACGTGGCTCTACAGAATGCTCTTTGGAATGTGTTAACTCTCCACTGCTTCACTGGGTTTTACTCGCGCGACAAAACCTATCCGGATAGGCTTAGAGGCTCGAACTTTCAGGACTTTGCGGAAGTGCTCTACAGCGATTTTTACAAAGTTCCTGTAGATACCATTCCAACCCGGTGGTCTACACTCAAAGAAAGGATTAGAGAAAACTACTTCAAGATGAAGTGGCACCGACTCTATAGTTTCTTAGAGTTTGTGGTGGGAATGAATCACAGAGCCTCTGGAGAAGCACTTGTTGAAGGCTTTAACAAGGTGTTGGCACGTGAGAACTCGGCCTATCGCTTTGTTTCTGGGAAGGTCACACCAATAACCTCAAGTGATGAAATTGAAGAAGTTGAAAAAGCGATTTCGGGATCTGATCGATATGCGGGGGTGAGAACTCACTTACAAACGTCACTGGGGTTGCTTACGGACAGACAGAGCCCTGATTATCGTAACTCGATCAAAGAAAGCATCAGTGCTGTTGAATCTCTTGCGAAGAAACTGGTGGGTGATGATAAGGCCACGCTGGGTCAAGCACTCAAGATCCTAGAGGTCAAACACAATCTTCATGCGAGCTTAAAGTCGGCGTTTCAGACGTTATACGGCTATACCAGTGATGCTGGTGGCATCAGGCATGCACTATTAGACAATGCCTCTGCTCCAACTAAAGCGGATGCTCGGTTCATGCTCATCTGTTGTTCAGCATTCATCAACTTCGCTATCGACAGCGTTGAGGATTGAGCGTCCAGTATTTGGACCTACGTCGTAGGACCAGGATGTGACATGGTGGGGGGGGCGTTGGTTCGAGTCCAATCGCGCCTACCAAACAAAATCCGCTCTGCTGGGCGGTCTAGAAGGGCTCACCGAAAGGTGGGCCCTTTTTTGTTGTCTGTGTCCCGTCCTGAATAAGGTTTACACCTGTTTCAGGACTAGACACTGCGATTTGCAAAACTTTTGCAAAAACCCACTTAAAACGCCAACTCGGCGCCCACCTCCAGGTGCTCGATTTTCTTTTCCCGGTTATCAACGGACTGGGTCAGCTTTGCTCTCCAATCGTTCGGTTTTTCCCGTCTGGCCTGTCGCCACCTCCAGCGAACAGAGTTTCTGAACTAACGCAGCCATAACCGTCTATACATTGCAGGGGCCATCCCCTTTCTGAGAGAACGGATATGTTTAGATCTCGCTCGTTGATTGCCGCTATGACGTGTCTTGCCTTGGCGTCCGGTTCAATGACTGCATTGGCCGACCCGGGAAACGGGAAGGGCCAGGGAAGCGGCAAGGGAAATCCACAAAACATCCAGGACCATGGCAACGCCAGCCATGGAAACAAAGGAAAAGGTTCAGGGGGTGACGATTGGAGTCACGGCCCGAGCATCAACCACGGTAGTGTCCTTGGCATTGTGGGTGGTTATCGCGACTACTGGAGCCCCGGGCCCGCCTTGCCACCCGGCATTCAAAAAAACCTCGCCCGTGGAAAACCGCTACCGCCGGGGATCGCCAAAAAACTCGATGGCCGATTGCTCGGCAGGCTTCCGCATTACGATGGCTACGAGTGGCGCCAGGCTGGCACTGACTTGATATTGGTGGCAATCGCTACCGGGATCATCTACGAGGTTCTCAATGGCGCATTCGATTGATATGAAACCGACCAATTCAATCGCGTCCTCGCAGCATAACGACCTGTAAATCACGGGAAGCAATGTGCATTTTTTCGATAATTGCACATTGCCTGCCCGCTGGTCGTCGGTTTTTGAACTGTGTGCCACCGAAACAGTCAATTACTCCGTGCAATATCAACCACACGGAACCTCCCCATGTTATTAAAAAACAAGAGTTTTGCAGCCGTCATGTCATGCGTGATGATGCTTGCGGCCGCCCCATTATTGCCCGCTGACCTGTCCATCATGAGTTCCGCCTACGCGAAAGACGGTGGTGGTGGTGGTGGTGGTGGTGGTGGTGGTGGTGGTGGTAACGGCGGTGGCAATGGCGGCGGTAACGGTGGTGGTAACGGCGGCGGCAATGGCGGCGGTCATGGTGGCAGCGGTAATTCCGGCCATTCTGGCGGCGTCAGCAGCAATGGCCACGGCGCAGGCTTGAGCAGTGATCACGCAGGCAGAGCCGTTCGGGACCATGGCGTCAGTGGCAACCACTACGGTAGCGATCGTAACGGTGATCGCGGCCGTGGTTCAGTCACTTCGGGCATTGCCCACTCCAAGGATACGCGAGGGGTGGCGAAGGCCTCTGCCATTTCGGCCTCCAGGCCTGGCGATCACAACACTAAAGGGTTGAGCAACGCTCGCACTTCGATTTCAAAAAGAACGCATTGAGTCAAAGGCTCTCAAGCCGGGTATCCATCAGGAGCCCGGCTTTTTTGTGTCTGCTATTTGCCAATTGAATCGGGCACTGGGACAGCAGTTGCATTGCTTGCCCTGGCAAAAAGCGCCACGCCCACCCCGATCAAGCCAGTGATCACCGCCAGCAGCAGAATGACTTTCTGTGCTCCCAGAGGGGCGGCCAACAAGGCGATCAGCAATCCGGCCAATGGTTGAGAAAGATTGTTCAGCAAGGTAATGACGCCCACGGTCTTGCCGAAGTCCTTGGGCGGAATCACCCGCTGGCGGATGCTGCGTATGTATACGTTGAACATCTTGTCGAAACCGACAATCAGCAGGAAGCCGATGGCATACCCCCAAGCGTTCGGACTGAAGGCAGTGGTCAGAGCGCCGGCGGCAATCATCGTATAAGAAACGACTCCCAGTACTCTCATCGGTAAGGTCACCTGCGCCAGGAAGAACAGAATGACGATGGTGGTCACCGCCCCGGCGGCTTGCAGCCCTGCATAAAAGTCTTTGCTGGCGCTGTATTGGCCGATCACCATGGCTGCTGATGTGGCCAGGGTGATACCGATGATCAGGTTCACGCCCACCGCCAGGCTGATCACCTTCTGCAGTTCCGCCAGGTCGCGAATATGCCCGAATGCAATGCGCAGCGGTTGCAGCCAGATGTCCTGATGTTGCTCGAACGACTCCAGAGTGATCGAGCTGGAGCGTTGCCAGATCAGCATCGCCAGATCAGCCAGCAGAAACAGCCCGGCAATCCCCAGCACCACCCAGTGCCACGCCCAGACTTCCAGCATCAGCGCCGCGACCAGTGGGCCAAGCACCAGCCCGGTCTGATCGGCGATCTGCGAATAGGAGAGGGTCTTGGTGTAGGTGTATTGCTTGAAAATGTAGGGCATGACCACTTCGCGGGCCATGATGCCCTGGGTGGTCAGCACGCCGCACAGCACGGACAGAATCACGATCCAGTAGATGCCATCAAACACGCCATACAGTGCCACGGCTGCGACGCAGGCCGCCGCACGGTAGACCTGGCTGATGTGCAGGATGCGAATGGGCGAAAACTTGTCGCACAGTGCACCGCATACGGGAAATGCCAGAAAGCGCGGCAACGACTCGGCAAAAAAAGCCAGGCCGGCCAAAGAGACACTGTTGGTGGTCTGAAAGACAATCAGCGGGACGATGAACAGCAGGATCTGGTCAGCCTGCCGGGACAGGAACAGCGAGATAAAGAAAGCCAGGTAATCCTTACGCATAGTGACCTCATGTCGATGGCGGTGTATCAGCGGAGCCACGTGCTTTGGGCAAATATCCTCCGATGAACTACTACTGTAGGGCTGTTTCAACTTCGTCTGTAGGGAGTATGTCGATGCTGATTCACTGGTTTCTGGCGGCGATTCACCTCTTGGCCTTTGCGCTGGGCTTCTGGGCGGTACTGACCCGCGGTAGGGCTTTACGTCGTCTGATTGCCGGGACAGGGGAGGCGCGCAGCGTTCTGGTTGCGGATAATCTGTGGGGGATCTCTGCAGTCATTCTCTTGGTCACGGGAGGGATGCGAGCTTTTGGTGGGTATGAAAAAGGCACTGATTACTACCTTCACCAGCCGCTGTTTCACCTCAAAATGACGCTCTTCGTCCTTATCCTGCTGCTTGAAATTGCACCGATGGTGGCGCTGATCAAATGGCGGATTGCGCTGGGGCGTGGGGCGGCGATCGATACCGGGCGCGCAACGCTATTTGCCCGTATCAGTCATATCGAGGCGCTGCTGCTGGTGCTGATGGTTGTGGCCGCCACGGGCATGGCGCGTGGGGTCGCGTTTGGCTAGCCGGGAAGGAGGAAGCCCTTTCTCGCAGCAAATCCGAAACGTCTGACAGTCAGGCATGAGGCGAGGGCGCTAGTATCGGCTCCACGTTGCGAAGGCATAGCAAAGAGAGGCTGGGCGGAGAGCGATGCGGTGCTTGAATCTTTAGCCAGCCGTTATTCGAGGCAGAATGGGCTGGCTACTGACCACAGCAGGATTCAGGGTGTTTGCGGTTTGTCTGGGGCGGTCAGGCCGGCCTGAATGCGTTGATAGATTTCTTCGCGATGCACCGCAACGTCTTTCGGGGCGTTGATGCCAATCCGGACTTGCTGGCCGCTAACGCCCAGAATGGTGATCGTAATGTTGTCACCGATGTTTATGCTTTCACCGACTTTGCGGGTGAGTATCAGCATGGTTTTCTCCTTGATTGCTTTGTAGGGCACCTGATTCGGACAGTGCAGAGGTCGGTATAGGTATAGATTAGTGCGAAGTCTCGCAGTTTGGGTGCCTCTTTCTGACGCGCAGATGCTGCATTAATTCCCAAGGCGTAACTATACAGAGGCCGCAACCATCATTCTCGTTGTTTTGCGCCCATTTTGCGGCGCTCGAGCAGGATCCATGAGTGTTAAAATCGCCGCTTTCAGCATTCAGAGGGAAGCGTTGTGCGTAAAGTGGCCTTGGTAATCGCAGTATTGACGTTGGCCGGGTGCGATGAGGGTAAGGGGGTTAACGCGCAAAAGCCGCAACCGACAGTCGCTTCCGCACCCGCGGCGACAACCGGTCCGCAATGGGACGTCGAGGTGCGCGGCGAAACCCCCCAGGCGGTCAGCGACCTGAGCGGCTGGCTGATTGAGCATAGCTTCGTTTCCAGCGTCATCAGGGAGAATGGAAAGGTTCGGATCCTGATAGGGCCGTTTAATTCGAAAACCGAGGCAGAAGCCAAGCAAGCTGAGGTGACGGCAGCGCTCACCCGGGCAAAGAAAAGGAATATCGAGTCGCTGGTGGTCGAACATCCGACGGCTCAATAAACAAAAAACGGCGTTTAGAAACGAACAAAGGCCTGAGGTGTGATGCCCCAGGCCTTTGTGTTTTCAGCGGCCGGTCAGCCGCAGGTTTTCATGTCCACCGGGCCGACAAACTCGTTGCCGCGCCCCATCACGCACGCAACGCTCTGATTGCGTTGACGTTCCCAGGTTTGTACCGGATAGGTTTTATTCCAGGCTTCATACAGTTGCCGATCCTGTTTTGACAGGCGCAAGCCGTATTGCTTACTCATGTAGAAATAAGTCCGGGCGATCATGCCGCGAATGGAAGGGCGGGGCATGACCTTCTTCGCCTTGAAGTCGACCTGTGTCAGGCACGAACCGTATTGACCCGATTGCACGGGCAACCAGCCGAAGCTGAAGTTGCTGCGATCGCCATTCACCTCGCCGATGCTCGGCACCAGATTGTGCAGATCGGCCTCGGCTTTTTGATAGGTCGGGTCGTACCGTGTGCAGTTCTTGCGACCGCCTTGTTGCCAGCATTCGCGCAGATGGCCGATCTGCCAGGCCGGGACAATGTGTTCCCACTCGATGCGCGAGGCGCGTTTGGCGTTTTTGCGCGGCACATAGCCGCAGGCGGCCAAGTCCACGCGGTTGCCGGTGTATTTGCAGCCGCAATAAAACTCGGTGGATTGCGGGGCGTACAACTTCCACGCGACTTTCTTGGCTTCGTTGAAGGTGCGTGGGGCGCCAGCCTGGGCGCCAAGGGTGATGAGCAGAAGCAGTAAAGCAAACCAGCGGACACTCATTGACTCAGTCTTCCTTTGGCACAACCCAGAAAATCTGCACACCGCCATCGTCGCGATGGGCGAGGGTGACGTTATCGTTCTCGTCGATTTCTTCGAGCAAGCGTTCCCACTCATCCACCGGTTCATCTGGAAGACGGAAGATCAGTGCCGCTTTGGCTTTTTGAGCGGTGGGGGAATTGATGATTTTCTGAATGCGCATACCCAGGCGTTCATAGGTATCAGGAGAGACAGAGGTGGTGGCCACGGAATTATCCTTATTAAGCTGTACGGACATACAGTATTTAACTGTAAGCATTTTCGCAACTGCTTAAAATTCAAGAAAATCCTCTGACAGTAGTTTTTTCCGTTTGGTGTAGGACGATGGGAAATTTTTTATCGGAATAGGTCGTGAACCACTCACCAAGGCTGGCGAGTGGTGGCAGCGATGCCCGACCAGAACAGGTCGGGCGAGGGCGGATCAGTATTCCCAGAACATCCGTTGCAGCTCTTTGCTGTCGTTGGTCTTGGTCAGCGCGACCATGGCCAGGATGCGGGCTTTTTGCGGGTTCAGGTCGTTAGCCACAACCCAGTCGTACTTGTCGTCAGGCTGTTCGGCGTTACGCAGTACGAAACCACCGGCGTTGACGTGGGAAGAACGAATGATTTGTACGCCGTCCTTGCGCAGGGCTTGCAGGGCGGGAACCACGCGGGACGAGACCGAGCCATTGCCGGTACCGGCGTGGATGATGGCTTTGGCGCCCGATTGAGCCAGGGCTTTGTAGGCGGTGTCGCTGACGTTGCCATAGGAATAGGCGATTTCGACGTCAGCCAGGCTCTTGATGGTTTTGATGTCGAATTCCGAATCCATGGTGTGGCGCTTGGCTGGCAAGCGGAACCAGTAGGATTTGCCTTCGACCACCATGCCCAGTGGGCCCCAGGCACTTTTGAACGCCTCGGTCTTGATGTTGATCATTTTGCTGACATCGCGACCCGACTGGATTTCATCGTTCATGGTCACCAGTACGCCTTTGCCGCGCGCGTCTTTGCTGCTGGCCACGGCGACGGCGTTGTACAGGTTCAGCATGCCGTCGGCCGACATGGCGGTGCCAGGGCGCATGGAGCCTACGACGATGATCGGCTTGTCGGTTTTTTCCACCAGATTGAGGAAGTAAGCGGTTTCTTCCAGCGTGTCGGTGCCGTGGGTGATGACAATGCCATCGACGTCTTTGCTGTCGGCCAGTTCAGCCACGCGACGGCCCAGTTGCAGCAGGTTGTCGTTGGTGATGCTTTCGGATGCGATCTGCATGACCTGTTCGCCGCGAACGTTGGCCAATTGGCTTAGTTCCGGAACCCCTGCGATCAGCTGCTCGATACCGACTTTCGCCGCTTGATAGGTGGCGCTGTTGGCGGCACTGGCACCCGCGCCGGCGATGGTGCCGCCGGTGGCCAGGATCACCACGTTCGCCAGTTTCTGTTTTGTTTCGACTTCTTTTGCCTGAAGGGCGGTGGGCAGAAGCAATAGCAGGGCCAAAGCGCCCGGAATAAAAGTGTTGAAGGCAGATTTCATTATTGTTTTCTCTCGTAGTGAAACGTTGCGGATGCAGGTTCATCTAGACACGCCCCCAAGCAGATCTGAACGCCGGGGGTGTAGGAGAAGAGCAGGATCTGTACCAGCCTGATATTCAACAATAAGATCTTTTAACCATATGATTTTTATATGAATTATTGAAACGTCTGGAAAAGTATTCGCACTTGGGTGTCCGGGTTTCCGAACAGATGTAGCTTTTACGTTCGGCTCTCCGACCCTCATTGAGACAGTCGACTTGCAAAATCGGAAATCAGTGCTAAAGAAATCCCCGCACAGGTCGATGCTCCTCTAAAGGGATCTTTTCCAGGAGTTCATATGTCGTTTACTGTCGGTTTTCCAAATGCAGGTGCCATCACTATCGCGGGCAAGTCTCCGGCGACTATCAACGCCTTGAGTGAAGCGACGTCCGACGCCTCAGCCCAAACGCTGGGTGAAGAGGCAGGTAGTGACAACCAAGTCAGAACCGGTGGCGGTGCGCAGACTCAGGGCGAACCCAAATCCGAAAAAAGCAGCAATCAAAGTATTGCGGTGCAGGTACTGCTCAAGCGCATGCAGGAACTGCAGCAGCAACTGCGCGAACAGCAGCAGCAACTGGCGGCCGCTCAGGCAGCGAATTACCCGACTCCGGAAGCCAAAGCCACCGCGGTCATGTCGATTCAGGGGCAAATCGCCGATACCAGCGGTGCGCTCGCGCAAGTGACAGGCAATCTGGTCAAAGAGCTGGCCAAGGGTTCCAGCAGTGGCAGTCTGGTCAGCACCACAGCGTGATGTAAAAGGGTTGGCTTTTGCCAACCGAGACACAGAACGGGTCGTTGACAAATCTCGATAGGGTTCGCATAGTTCGGTCTACGCAAACGTTTGCGCGGTCGCCCTTGATGGCTTGATCCCGTAAGGGCAGAGTCCAGCGCAAGCATTGCTCAGAATAATCATAAGATCGGAGTGAACCCATGAAGCTGCCATTCGCTGGACGTCTTCTCGCTGTCGCAATGCTGGCTGCCGCATCCGCTGCGTTGCCCGTCTCTTCGGCTTTCGCCGAAACCCCTGAAAAACCTAAAGTCGCATTGGTCATGAAATCCCTGGCCAACGAATTCTTCCTGACTATGGAAGACGGCGCCAAGGCCTACCAGAAAGACCACTCCGGCGACTTCGAACTGATCTCCAACGGCATCAAGGACGAGACGGACACGGCCGGCCAGACGCGCATCGTCGAGCAAATGATTTTGTCCAAAGTCAACGCATTGGTCATCGCTCCGGCAGACTCCAAGGCCATGGTTCCGGTCATCAAGAAAGCAGTCGATGCCGGCATCACCGTGATCAACATCGATAACCAGCTGGACCCGGCCGTGGTCAAAAGCAAAAACATCACCGTTCCGTTCGTAGGTCCGGACAACCGCAAAGGCGCGCGTCTGGTGGGTGAGTACCTGGCCAAACAGCTGAAGGCTGGTGACGAAGTCGGCATCATCGAAGGCGTTTCCACCACCACCAACGCCCAGCAGCGTACGGCTGGCTTCAAGGATGCGATGGAGGCGGCGCAGATCAAAGTCGTGTCCCTGCAGTCCGGCGATTGGGAAATCGACAAGGGCGGCAAGGTTGCCTCTTCGATGCTCAGCGAATACCCGAACATCAAGGCCCTGCTGGCCGGCAACGACAGTATGGCGGTCGGCGCAGTATCTGCCGTGCGCGCGGCGGGCAAGGCCGGCAAGGTGCAGGTGGTTGGTTACGACAACATCAACGCCATCAAGCCAATGCTCAAGGATGGCCGCGTCCTGGCCACCGCCGACCAGTTCGCTGCCCGCCAAGCGGTATTCGGCATCGAGACGGCGCTGAAAATCATCAAGGGTGAGACGGTCGATAGCGGCGCCAACGGCGTCATCGAAACTCCGGTAGAGCTGGTTACCAAGTAGTCTTTCTGGCGACACAACGGTGCTCGCCTCCTGGGGCGAGCACATGGAGAGTTTTTATGTCAGTTTGCGCCCCGAACGCTGTCCTCTCGGTCAGCGGTATCGGTAAAACCTATGCCCAACCTGTCCTCACCGGTATTGACCTGACACTGATGCGTGGTGAAGTGCTGGCGCTGACCGGCGAAAACGGTGCCGGTAAAAGTACGCTGTCGAAAATCATTGGTGGACTGGTCGCGCCGACCACCGGCCAGATGCGATTCCAGGGGCGGGATTACCGTCCAGGCAGCCGGAGCCAGGCCGAAGAGCTGGGCATCCGCATGGTCATGCAAGAACTCAATCTGTTGCCGACGTTGTCGGTGGCGGAAAACCTGTTTCTCGACAACCTGCCCAGCCACGGTGGCTGGATCAGCCGCAAGCAACTGCGCAAGGCGGCGATCGAGGCCATGGCCCAGGTCGGCTTGGACGCCATCGATCCAGATACGTTGGTCGGCGAACTGGGTATCGGCCATCAGCAAATGGTGGAGATCGCCCGCAATCTGATCGGCGATTGCCACGTGCTGATTCTCGACGAGCCGACAGCAATGCTCACGGCCCGTGAAGTTGAAATGCTCTTCGAGCAGATCACTCGCCTGCAAGCGCGTGGCGTGTCGATCATCTACATTTCCCACCGCCTCGAAGAACTGGCTCGGGTAGCCCAGCGCATCGCGGTATTGCGCGACGGCAACCTGGTCTGCGTCGAGCCGATGGCCAATTACAACAGCGAGCAACTGGTCACCTTGATGGTCGGCCGTGAATTGGGCGAGCACATCGACATGGGGCCGCGCAAGATCGGCGCGCCGGCCTTGACGGTCAAAGGGCTGACCCGTTCCGACAAAGTCCGCGACGTGTCTTTCGAAGTGCGCGCCGGCGAAATTTTCGGAATTTCCGGTTTGATCGGGGCAGGGCGCACCGAGTTACTGCGCCTGATCTTCGGCGCCGATACAGCTGACAGCGGCACCGTCGCGCTGGGGGCGTCGGCTCAGGTGGTGAGTATTCGTTCGCCGGCCGACGCGGTCGGTCACGGCATCGCCCTGATCACTGAAGACCGCAAAGGCGAAGGCCTGCTGCTGACGCAATCGATCAGCGCCAACATCGCCTTGGGCAATATGCCGGTGATTTCCAGCGGTGGCTTCGTCAACAACGGTGACGAGATGTCTCTGGCCCAGCGTCAGATCAACGCCATGCGCATTCGCAGTTCCAGCCCGACGCAACTGGTATCGGAACTGTCCGGCGGTAATCAGCAGAAAGTCGTGATCGGCCGTTGGCTGGAGCGCGACTGTACGGTGATGCTGTTCGACGAGCCGACCCGTGGCATCGACGTCGGCGCCAAGTTCGATATCTACGCATTACTCGGTGAGTTGACCCGTCAGGGCAAAGCGCTGGTAGTGGTGTCCAGCGACTTGCGCGAACTGATGCTGATCTGCGATCGCATCGGTGTGCTGTCGGCAGGGCGTCTGATTGACACCTTCGAGCGTGACAGCTGGACCCAGGATGATTTGCTTGCCGCCGCTTTCGCCGGCTACCAAAAACGTGATGCGCTGTTCAACGAAGCAGCGCCTAGGGATCTTCCATGAATACTGCATCTTTGGCCGGCAAACGTAGTGGCAATTTTTACGGCCTCGGCACTTATCTGGGCCTGGCCGGTGCCTTGCTGGCGATGGTCGCGCTGTTCTCGGTCTTGAGCAGCCATTTCCTGTCCTACGACACCTTCAGCACCCTGGCCAACCAGATTCCCGATTTGATGGTGCTGGCGGTCGGCATGACCTTCGTATTGATCATCGGCGGTATCGACTTGTCGGTGGGGTCGGTACTGGCGCTCGCGGCCTCGGCGGTCAGCGTGGCGATTCTCGGTTGGGGCTGGAGCGTCTTGCCTGCGGCCTTGCTCGGCATGGCGGTGGCGGCATTGGCCGGGACCATCACCGGCTCGATCACCGTGGCCTGGCGGATTCCGTCGTTCATCGTGTCCCTCGGCGTGCTGGAAATGGCGCGGGGCCTGGCGTATCAAATGACCGGTTCGCGCACCGCCTACATCGGTGATGCCTTCGCCTGGCTGTCCAACCCGATCGCCTTCGGCATCTCCCCGTCGTTCATCATTGCCTTGCTGATTATCTTCATCGCCCAGGCCGTGCTGACGCGTACGGTGTTCGGTCGTTACCTGATCGGCATCGGCACCAACGAAGAAGCAGTGCGTCTGGCGGGGATCAATCCGAAGCCCTACAAGATCCTGGTCTTCAGCCTGATGGGGCTGTTGGCCGGTATCGCTGCGTTGTTTCAGATTTCGCGCCTGGAAGCGGCGGACCCGAATGCCGGCTCCGGTCTGGAGCTGCAGGTGATCGCCGCGGTCGTGATCGGCGGCACCAGCCTGATGGGCGGGCGCGGCTCGGTCATCAGCACTTTCTTTGGCGTCCTTATCATCTCGGTACTGGCGGCCGGTCTGGCGCAGATCGGCGCGACCGAACCCACCAAACGCATCATCACCGGTGCGGTGATCGTGGTGGCGGTGGTGCTTGATACTTATCGCAGTCAGCGCGCAAGCCGGCGGACCTGAGTCATGGCAACAATCAAGGATGTAGCGGCACTCGCGGGCATTTCCTACACCACGGTTTCCCATGTGGTGAACAAGACGCGGCCGGTCAGTGAGGAAGTACGGGTCAAGGTCGAGGCGGCGATCAAAAGCCTCGACTACGTGCCCAGTGCCGTGGCCCGGTCGTTGAAAGCGAAAACCACCGCGACCATCGGCCTGCTGGTGCCCAACAGCCTCAACCCGTACTTCGCCGAGTTGGCCCGAGGCATCGAGGATTACTGCGAGCGCAACGGCTATTGCGTCATCCTCTGCAACTCCGACGACAACCCGGACAAGCAACGCAGCTACCTTCGCGTGTTGCTGGAAAAACGCATTGACGGCCTGATCGTTGCCTCAGCCGGGGGGGATAGCGGTCTGGCCGAAGGTCTGGCGGGTGTGCGTACGCCGATGGTAATCGTCGACCGTGGGCTCGAAGGTCTCGATGCCGATCTGGTGCGCATCGATCATGAATACGGTGCCTACCTGGCGACCCGGCACCTGCTGGATCTGGGGCATCGGGACATCGCCACGATTGGCGGGCCGGCGAGTACCAGCGTGGCGCAGATGCGTCTGGCCGGTTATTGCCGCGCCTTGAAAGAGGCAGGCGTCGAAGTGCCGCGCGAGCGCATGCTGGAAAGCGACTTCACCAGCACTGGTGGTTACAACGCCGCCGCGATACTGCTGGAAAACAACCCGCCCAGCGCGATCTTCGCCGGTAACGACATGATTGGCATCGGTGTGTTGCGCGCCGCTGCCGAGCGCAATATTCGTGTGCCCACCGAGTTGTCGGTGATCGGCTTCGACGACATCCAGATGAGCCGTTACGTCTATCCGGCGCTGACCACCGTTGGTCAATCGATCCTGCAGCTTGGCGAGATGGCGGCCGAAGTGCTGTTGCGCAGGATTGCCACGCCGGATCTGGCAACCGATCAGCGCATCGTGACGCCCAATATTGTCCTGCGCGAATCGACTGCGCCGCTGGCCAGTGTGTTCGCCCAATTCCGCTAAACAAAAAGTACCGCTGAAACCGAAAGTACCGCAGAAACAGAATTGACGAGTGATGTATGCCAGCAAAAGTAGTGGTAATAGGCAGCCTGAACATGGACCTGGTAACCCGGGCACCACGGCTGCCCCGTGGTGGTGAAACGCTGATCGGCAAATCGTTTGCCACGGTTTCCGGCGGCAAGGGCGCGAACCAGGCCGTGGCTGCGGCGCGGCTGGGGGCGCAAGTGTCGATGGTCGGTTGTGTCGGCAACGACGCCTATGGCGAAGCACTGCGCGGGGCGTTGTTGGCCGAGCAAATCGATTGCCAGGCGGTCAGCACGGTCGAAGATTCCAGTGGCGTAGCGTTGATCGTGGTCGATGACAACAGTCAGAACGCGATCGTGATTGTTGCCGGTGCCAACGGTGCGCTCACGCCCGAAGTGATCGACCGTTTCGACGCGGTGTTACAAGCAGCGGATGTCATCATCTGTCAGCTGGAAGTACCGGATGCCACGGTCGGCCATGCTCTGAAGCGCGGTCGTGAGCTGGGTAAAACCGTGATTCTCAATCCGGCGCCGGCCAGTCGCCCGCTGCCGGTGGATTGGTATGCGGCCATCGATTACCTGATCCCCAACGAAAGCGAAGCCTCGGTCCTGAGCGGTTTGCCGGTGGACTCCCTGAGCACCGCCGAAACCGCCGCCACCCGCTTGATCGCCATGGGCGCCGGCAAAGTGATCATCACCCTGGGTTCTCAAGGATCACTGTTCGCCGATGGCCAACGCTTCGAGCATTTTCCGGCAGCGAAAGTGAAGGCGGTCGATACCACCGCAGCCGGCGACACGTTCGTCGGTGGTTTCGCCGCGGCGTTGGCGGCTGGCAAGGGCGAGGCCGATGCGATCCGTTTCGGCCAGGTCGCCGCAGCGCTGTCGGTCACCCGGGCTGGCGCGCAACCTTCGATTCCCACCTTGTCCGACGTACAGGCCTTTAAAGCACCATGAAAAAGACTCCTTTGCTCAACGTCGCGCTGTCGCGGCTGATCGCCTCCCTGGGCCATGGCGACACGGTGGTGATCGGCGATGCCGGCCTACCGGTTCCGCCCGGCGTCGAATTGATCGACCTGGCCTTGACTCACGGGATTCCGGATTTCGTCAGTACCTTGAAGGTTGTACTGAGCGAAATGCAGGTCGAAAGCCATGTGCTGGCCCATGAGATTCTGGACAAGAAACCGTCGGCCTTGGGCACGCTGGATGAGCTGAATGCCGACGGTGCGCTGGGTCGGCGCGAGCTGCTCAGTCATGACCAATTCAAAGTGCTCAGCCGACAAGCACGGGCGATTATTCGTACAGGCGAATGTCAGCCGTACTGCAACATCGTTTTGGTGGCTGGAGTAACGTTCTAACTTTCAGTTCTTCCCACGCACAAGGAGTGCCCTATGCAACGCTATGCTCAGAAACTGCACCATCTGCTTCGGAGTCTGCTGCTTTTGTCCCTGATTACCGCAACAAGCGCCCAAGCGGCGGAAAAGATCGACCTGATCATCGACACCGATCCGGGGGCCGATGATGTGGTCGCCCTGTTGTTTGCCCTGGCATCGCCGGACGAGTTGAATATTCGTGCGCTGACCACCGTTGCGGGCAACGTGCGTCTGGACAAGACTTCGCGTAATGCGCGTCTCGCCCGCGAGTGGGCAGGGCGCGAGGAGGTGCCTGTTTACGCGGGCGCGCCGAAACCAATGATGCGCACGCCGATTTATGCCGAGAACATCCACGGCAAGGAAGGCCTGTCGGGTGTCACGGTGCACGAACCGAAGAAAGGCCTGGCCGAAGGCAATGCGGTCAATTATCTGATTGATACCCTGAAGACCGCCAAACCCCACAGCATCACCATCGCCATGCTCGGTCCACAGACCAACCTGGCGCTGGCGCTGATCCAGGAGCCTGAAATCGTTCAGGGCATCAAGGAAGTGGTGATCATGGGCGGTGCGCATTTCAATGGCGGCAACATTACCCCGGTGGCCGAATTCAACCTGTTCGCCGACCCTCAGGCTGCGGAAGTGGTGCTCAAAAGTGGCGTCAAGCTGACCTACCTGCCGCTGGACGTGACCCACAAGATCCTGACCAGTGAAGCGCGCCTGAAGCAAATCGCCGCTCTGAACAACAATGCCAGCAAACTGGTGGGCGATATTCTCAATGAATACGTCAAAGGCGACATGGAGCATTACGGCATTCCGGGTGGCCCGGTGCATGACGCTACAGTCATCGCTTACCTGCTCAAGCCGGAGCTGTTCACCGGGCGTTCGGTCAACGTAGTGGTTGATAGTCGCGAAGGGCCGACCTTCGGCCAGACCATTGTCGACTGGTATGACGGGCTGAAGGCGCCGAAAAATGCCTTCTGGGTTGAAAGCGGCGACGCTCAGGGCTTCTTCGACCTGTTGACCCAGCGTCTGTCTCGTTTGAAGTAAGTCATTGGCCCGCAGGTGTCAGCCTGCGGGTTTTTGCGTTACTCGGTCTCTGTTGCGCCCTTATAGTCGGCGGGGTACTTCTCGAGAACCTGTTTGATGAATGTCTGTGCGGCTTGTGTACCCAGTTCCTTGACCAGCAAATCGATACCAATGATTGCCAGCTCTTCCGGGCTACCCGGGCTGTAAGAGCTGTGGCCTTGTGGCCACTTGGCTTTGATGTCGGCGTCGATGCTTACGGTGGTCATGATGGCGCTCGTGAAGTCGGAAAGGCTGAGTATCGAGTTAACCATTTTGCGCGGCGTTTGGCACTCCGACTTAGGCATGAGGGGAGGGCTATGCGACACTTGGTCTTTGACGAATTTTCAAGGACCGTGCTGTGCAGATCGATTTGAACACTCCTGACGGCTTGACCCTCGAAGCGGTGCGTCAGCTGCTGGCCTCTGCTAGCGACGATGAACACACCCAGCTGCGGGTCACCAAGGGCGGCATCGCCTACATTTCGTCGGGTATTGTGGGCGGTACGGACATCGACGGGTTGCTGTTTCGCCTGGAGACCTGGGCCAAGGGCTCCGGTTATGTCGGATTGGTCGCGGCCAGCGACGAGGTCTGGGTGATGCAGATTTTCAATGCGCTCAAGGAGAACTGGCCGAAACCGCCTTTCGACTACATCGACGTTTATTGAGCGCCATTCATATTCAGTCACGATTGAGTGATGAACGGCATGCCGATGCTCAGGCACACTCGCCGCTGCCCGGATCGAGGGCAGGGCGATAGCGCCCGCTCTGAAACCAAACGCCAAAATGGCGGTCGCACGATCTCAGCTTAACTATTGAAAAAAGGAGGCTTCATGCCTTGGAAGCTCGCGTCATTGGGTACTTTGTTGGCCGCCACTCTGCTGGCCGGTTGCAGCAGTACGTCCACCGAGTCGGCAAAGGACCCCGTGGCGACCGATACCGGCCACAGCCGTTGTGAAGCCAAAGCTGCCGAATTCACCATTGGCAAAAAGGCTTCGCCCCAATTGCTGGAGCAGGCACGTACCCGCTCAGGCGCGCAGAATGCCCGGTTCCTCAAGCCTGATGACATGGTGACCCTGGAATACCGCTCCGATCGCCTGAACCTGAACACCGACAACAACCTGGTGGTCACCCGCGTCAATTGCGGCTGATTGCTTCAGGCTTTTGTTTCGGCCATAAAAAACCCCGTCACATGGACGGGGTTTTTTTAGTGCGCCAGAAAATTACTCTGGGCGGACTTGTGCAGCTTGCATACCCTTTTGGCCTTTCTCAGCCACGAAGGAAACGGTCTGGCCTTCTTTCAGGCTTTTGAAACCGTCGCTTTCGATAGCTTTGAAGTGTACGAACAGGTCGTCACCGCCACCTTGAGGAGTGATGAAGCCGAAGCCTTTTTCATCGTTGAACCATTTAACGGTGCCGGTTTGGCGATTAGACATGGTGTATCTCCAAGAAACATATATTTTCAGTAGTACTGTGCTGCTCAGGCCAACTGGGCACACCGGAGTATCATAGTCGAAATGTTCGCTTTGGGAGCCCCCCGGGTGTGCTGTTTGCCCTTCAGTAGCGTTTGCTTTGTTGCTTCGTGTGGCTGAAAGCCCCGGTTTAAAAGGCTTTCAGCCGAAAGTAAAGACAATAAAAAAAGCTGTAAAACCTGCATAAATCGTACGAAAAAGCTTAAATCCGGCCCTTTTTATCAGCGATGGGCCGAGTCACAAGGACTTTTTTCTCACTTTTTCGCCGGTGCATTGGCCTTGCATTTGGCGATCTGGCCCAGTGCCTTCTGTTGCAGTTCCGGGCTGGCCTTGTTGTCCATCAACGACTGAATGTCGCTGGCCGGGTACGATTTGATAGCGTCGGCACCACATGCGCAGTGTGACTTGGCTGCCGCAGCGCCGATCTGCGGAGTGGCCGCCTGAGTGCACTGAGCCATGTATTTCTCGCGCTCGCCCTTTGGCCAATCGGCATGGGCAGCCAGCGGCAGCAACAGGACGACGGGTGCGACGATGGCGAATAAACGATTCAGACGCATGCTGGGATGCTCCTTTTGGGTCAATGTCTTGTTATCTGAGGGGTAAAGCAGGGTTCAAGTTCAGCACTCTGGCATAAAAATGCGTGATTTGCCCCGGCAGAAAACCTTGCCACCGCGACGACCGTTCATCTGTGCTAGCATGCCTCGCTCGGGCGTTTGCAAGCTCCGGATGACCTTCAGTCCCGGCAGCGGCGGCGGCTCGAATAACCCTGATTTGAATCCCAGTCACTCTGGTTCGGTTTTCCGGTTGGCCGCAAGGCTCCTGCCGCTGTAAGGCAGGCGTTCGTCATTGAATGGCCTGGATCGGATCTTGTACTGGCTCATCCCAACCCACGTGACCTTTGGTAGGGGTCACCACTAGGAGAGGAGGCGCCATGCCAACTATTACTCTTCCCGACGGCAGTCAACGTTCATTCGATCACCCGGTTTCCGTAGCCGAGGTCGCCGCATCCATTGGTGCCGGTCTGGCCAAGGCCACCGTGGCCGGCAAAGTCAATGGCAAGCTGGTCGACGCCAGCGACATCATCGATAGCGATTCCTCGCTGCAAATCATTACGCCAAAGGATGAAGAGGGGCTGGAGATCATTCGCCACTCTTGCGCCCACCTGGTTGGCCACGCGGTCAAGCAGCTGTACCCGACGGCCAAGATGGTCATCGGTCCGGTCATCGACGAAGGCTTCTATTACGACATCGCCTTCGAGCGTCCTTTCACACCGGACGACCTGGCTGCCATCGAACAGCGTATGCAGCAGCTGATCGAAAAAGATTACGACGTGATCAAAAAAGTCACTCCGCGCGCCGAAGTGATCGAAGTGTTCAAGGCCCGCGGCGAAGACTACAAGCTGCGTCTGGTCGAAGACATGCCGAACGAGCAGGCCATGGGGCTGTACTATCACGAAGAATACGTCGACATGTGCCGCGGTCCGCACGTGCCGAATACCCGCTTCCTGAAATCCTTCAAGCTGACCAAGCTGTCCGGCGCCTACTGGCGTGGCGATGCCAAGAACGAGCAATTGCAGCGCGTTTACGGCACCGCATGGGCGGACAAGAAGCAGCTGGCGGCTTACATCCAGCGCATCGAAGAAGCTGAAAAGCGCGATCACCGCAAGATCGGCAAGCGTCTGGGCCTGTTCCACACCCAGGAAGAGTCGCCGGGCATGGTGTTCTGGCACCCGAACGGCTGGACTTTGTACCAGGTGCTCGAGCAATACATGCGCAAGGTTCAGCGCGACAACGGCTATCTGGAGATCAAAACTCCACAAGTCGTTGACCGCAGCCTGTGGGAGAAATCCGGGCACTGGGCCAACTACGCCGACAACATGTTTACCACTCAGTCGGAAAACCGCGACTACGCCATCAAGCCGATGAACTGCCCGTGCCACGTGCAGGTGTTCAATCAGGGCCTGAAAAGCTACCGCGAGCTGCCGATGCGTCTGGCCGAGTTCGGTGCCTGCCACCGTAACGAGCCGTCTGGTGCACTGCACGGCATCATGCGCGTTCGTGCCTTCACTCAGGACGATGCTCACATCTTCTGTACTGAAGAGCAGATGCAGGCCGAATCCGCTGCGTTCATCAAGCTGACCATGGACGTCTATGCCGACTTCGGCTTCAAAGATGTCGAGATGAAGCTGTCCACTCGTCCGGAAAAACGCGTCGGTTCCGACGAACTGTGGGACCGCGCAGAAGCTGCACTGGCTGCAGCCCTTGATAGCGCTGGCTTGCCGTACGATCTGCAGCCGGGCGAGGGTGCGTTCTACGGTCCGAAGATCGAGTTCTCGCTGAAAGATTGCCTCGGCCGCGTCTGGCAATGTGGTACCCTTCAGCTCGATTTTAACCTGCCTGTCCGTCTGGGAGCCGAATACGTCTCTGAAGACAACAGTCGCAAGCACCCGGTTATGTTGCACCGGGCGATCCTGGGCTCCTTCGAACGTTTCGTCGGAATCCTGATCGAGCACTACGAGGGTGCATTCCCCGCGTGGCTGGCTCCGACCCAGGCAGTGATCATGAATATCACTGATAAACAGGCTGATTTTGCCGCTGAGGTTGAAAAAACCCTCAATGAAAGCGGATTTCGTGCCAAGTCTGACTTGAGAAATGAAAAGATCGGCTTTAAAATCCGCGAGCATACTTTGCTCAAGGTTCCCTATCTCTTGGTTATCGGAGATCGGGAAGTCGAGATGCAGACTGTCGCTGTGCGTACTCGTGAAGGTGCTGACCTGGGCTCGATGCCCGTCGCCCAGTTCGCTGAGTTTCTCGCGCAAGCGGTTTCCCGGCGTGGTCGCCCAGATTCGGAGTAATTATTATTAAGCGTGAAATGAGACAAGATAAACGAGCTGCACCGAAAGCCCCGATCAACGAGAATATCTCGGCACGCGAGGTTCGGTTAATTGGAGCTGAAGGTGAACAGCTTGGGATTGTGTCAATTGAAGACGCGCTTCTTAAGGCTGAAGAGGCCAAACTGGATTTGGTGGAAATTTCCGCCGATGCAGTACCCCCTGTTTGCAAACTGATGGACTACGGCAAATCGATCTTCGAGAAGAAGAAGCAGATTGCCGCGGCCAAGAAAAACCAGAAGCAGATTCAGGTTAAAGAAATCAAGTTTCGTCCAGGGACGGAGGAAGGGGATTACCAGGTAAAACTGCGCAACCTGGTACGTTTCCTGAGTGATGGGGACAGGGCCAAGGTATCCTTGCGATTCCGCGGCCGTGAGATGGCCCACCAGGAGCTGGGGATGGAACTCCTCAAGCGAGTTGAAGGTGACTTGCTCGAGTACGGTTCGGTCGAACAGCATCCTAAGATGGAAGGACGCCAGCTGATCATGGTCATCGCCCCGAAAAAGAAGAAGTAATCAATAGGGCACGGCAGGCCTTCTGATTATGTTTATCAACTGAATGCGGAGTATCCGAACATGCCAAAAATGAAAACTAAAAGTGGTGCTGCTAAGCGGTTTTTGAAAACTGCTAACGGTATCAAGCACAAGCACGCTTTCAAGAGCCACATCCTGACTAAAATGTCGACCAAGCGTAAGCGTCAACTGCGCGGTAGCAGCTTGCTGCATCCGTCTGACGTGGCAAAAGTCGAGCGCATGCTGCGCCTTCGTTAATTTTAGTCAAGAATAGAGGAAGTAACTCATGGCTCGTGTAAAGCGTGGCGTCATTGCCCGTAAACGTCACAAAAAAATTCTGAAACTTGCTAAAGGCTACTACGGCGCTCGCTCGCGCGTATTCCGTGTTGCCAAGCAAGCGGTAATCAAGGCAGGCCAATACGCCTACCGTGACCGTCGTCAGAAAAAACGTCAGTTCCGCGCTCTGTGGATCGCTCGTATCAACGCTGGTGCACGTATCAACGGTCTGTCCTACAGCCGTTTCATCGCCGGCCTGAAAAAAGCGTCCATCGAGATCGACCGTAAGGTTCTGGCTGATCTGGCAGTGAACGAAAAAGCGGCGTTTGCTGCGATTGTCGAGAAAGCTAAAGCCACCTTGGCTTAAGTACCCCCGACAGTCACCCGGCCTCACCTCTGTGGGGCCAGGTGTTAAACGTCATAAATAGGGGAAGAGCCTTCAAGCTCTTCCCCTATTTTGTATCTGGAGTCTGTACATGGAAAACCTGGATGCGCTCGTCTCTCAAGCACTAGAGGCTGTGCAAAGCGCTGAAGATATCAATGCCCTGGAGCAAATCCGGGTTCACTACCTTGGCAAAAAGGGCGAATTGACTCAGGTGATGAAGACCCTGGGGAATTTGCCGGCAGAAGAGCGCCCGCAAGTCGGCGCGCTGATCAACGTTGCCAAGGAGCGTGTCACAGAGGTTCTCAATGCCCGCAAGGCACTGTTTGAAGAGGCCGACCTGGCTGCCAAACTGTCCGCCGAGTCCATTGACGTGACCCTGCCTGGCCGCGGTCAGACCTCCGGTGGTCTGCATCCGGTTACTCGCACTCTGGAACGTATCGAACAGTTCTTCACCCACATCGGCTACGGCATTGCCGAAGGCCCTGAGGTCGAAGACGACTATCACAACTTCGAAGCGCTCAACATCCCAGGCCATCACCCGGCCCGGTCGATGCATGACACCTTCTATTTCAATGCCAACATGTTGCTGCGCACCCATACCTCGCCGGTACAGGTCCGCACCATGGAATCGAAACAGCCGCCGATCCGCATCGTCTGCCCAGGCCGTGTGTACCGTAGCGACTCCGATATCACTCACTCCCCGATGTTTCACCAGGTCGAAGGCCTGCTGGTCGACCGCGATATCAATTTCGCCGACCTGAAAGGCACCATCGAAGAGTTCCTGCGCGTGTTCTTCGAAAAAGAACTGGCCGTGCGTTTCCGTCCTTCGTACTTCCCGTTCACCGAGCCATCCGCTGAAGTCGACATGGAATGCGTGATGTGCAGCGGTAAAGGTTGTCGTGTCTGCAAGCAGACTGGCTGGCTGGAAGTCATGGGCTGCGGCATGGTTCATCCGAACGTGCTGCGCATGTCCGGGATCGACCCGGAAGAGTTTTCGGGCTTTGCCTTCGGCATGGGCGTTGAGCGTCTGGCCATGCTGCGTTACGGCGTGAACGACTTGCGTCTGTTCTTCGACAACGACTTGCGGTTCCTCGCGCAATTTCGCTAGTCGTAACGAATTCTTAGGAGAGCAGGATGAAATTCAGTGAACAATGGCTGCGTGGCTGGGTAAGCCCGCAGGTAAGTCGCGACGAGCTGGTTGCTCGTCTGTCGATGGCCGGTCTTGAGGTCGATAGCGTTACGCCGGCCGCCGGTGAATTCAGTGGTGTGGTGGTGGGCGAGGTGCTGAGCACCGAGCAACACCCGGACGCCGACAAGTTGCGTGTTTGCCAGGTCTGCAATGGCTCGGAGACTTTCCAGGTCGTGTGCGGTGCGCCAAACGTGCGCCCGGGCCTGAAGATCCCGTTCGCCATGATCGGTGCCGAACTGCCGGGCGACTTCAAAATCAAGAAAGCCAAGCTGCGTGGCGTTGAATCCAACGGCATGCTGTGCTCCCAGGCCGAGCTGCAAATCGGCGAAGGCAACGATGGCCTGATGGAATTGCCGGCCGATGCGCCGGTAGGTCAGGACATTCGTGAGTACCTGAGCCTTGATGACGCCAGCATCGAGGTCGATCTGACCCCGAACCGCGGTGACTGCCTGTCGCTGGCCGGTCTGGCCCGCGAAGTCGGCGCGCTTTATGCTGCCCAAGTCGTGCGCCCGATGATTGCCAGCGTTCCGGCCGTGCACGATGAAGTGCGTTCGATTGAAGTACTGGCACCGGCCGCGTGCCCGCGTTACCTGGGTCGTGTGATCCGTAACGTCGACCTGTCCAAGCCTACGCCGCTGTGGATGGTCGAGCGTCTGCGTCGTGCCGACGTGCGCAGCATCGACGCTGCCGTCGACATCACCAACTACGTGATGCTGGAGCTGGGTCAGCCGCTGCACGCGTTTGATCTCGCCGAAATCAATGGCGGCATCCGCGTACGCATGGCCGAAGAAGGCGAGAAGCTGGTGCTGCTCGACGGTCAGGAAGTCAGCCTGCGTAGCGATACGCTGGTGATCGCCGACCACGCTCGCGCGCTGGCCATTGCTGGCGTGATGGGTGGCGAGCACAGCGGTGTGTCCGCAACCACTCGTGATGTATTCCTGGAAAGCGCGTTCTTCGACCAGATTGCTGTCGCTGGCAAGGCTCGTTCCTACGGCCTGCACACCGATGCCTCGCACCGCTACGAGCGTGGCGTGGACTGGAAGCTGGCCCGTGAAGCCATGGAGCGCGCCACTGGCCTGCTGCTGGAAATCACCGGTGGCGAAGCCGGTCCGATCATCGAAACCGTCAGCGAGCAGCACCTGCCGTCGATCGCGCCGATCACCCTGCGTGCCCAGCGCATCACCCAGATGCTGGGCATGGAAATGGATTCGGCCGAAGTCGAGCGTCTGCTCAGCGCTTTGGGCCTGACCATTACCGCCGATGGGGCAGGGCAGTGGCGCGTAGAAGTGCCAAGCTTCCGTTTCGATATCAGCCTGGAAGTCGACCTGATCGAAGAGCTGGCCCGTCTGTACGGTTACAACCGTCTGCCGGTTCGCTACCCGCAAGCCCGTCTGGCGCCGCAAGCCAAAGCCGAAGCGCGTAGCGATCTGCCTGAACTGCGTCGTTTGCTGGTGGCCCGTGGTTACCAGGAAGCGATCACTTACAGCTTCATCGATCCGAAACAATTCGAGTTGTTTAATCCGGGTGTCGAGCCGCTGCTGCTGGCTAACCCGATTTCCAACGACATGGCTGCCATGCGTTCGTCCCTGTGGCCTGGTCTGGTCAAGGCGCTTCAGCACAACCTGAACCGTCAGCAGGATCGCGTGCGTCTGTTCGAAAGCGGCCTGCGCTTCGTCGGTCAGCTGGAAGGCCTGAAGCAAGAGCCGATGTTGGCCGGTGTGGTGTGCGGTAGCCGTCTGCCGGAAGGTTGGGCACAAGGTCGCGATGTCGTGGATTTCTTCGACGTCAAAGCCGATGTGGAAGCGGTACTGGGCTTCGCCGGTGCGCTGGATTCATTCACTTTCGTGCCGGGCAAACACCCAGCATTGCACCCGGGTCAAACCGCGCGCATCGAACGTGAAGGCCGTTTGGTAGGTTTTGTTGGCGCGATCCACCCTGAATTGTCGAAAACCCTCGGTCTCGACCGTCCGGTCTTCGTATTCGAGCTGGTTCTGGCCGAAGTGGCGTTGGGCAAAATGCCTAAATTCCAGGAGTTATCGCGCTTTCCTGAAGTGCGTCGTGACCTTGCACTGCTGGCGGATAAAGACGTTGCGGCCACTGCCGTACTGGACGTAATCCGTGAAAATGCAGGTGAATGGCTGACAGACCTCAGGCTATTTGACGTGTATCAGGGTAAAGGCATTGATCCGCATAGAAAAAGCCTTGCAGTTGGCTTGACCTGGCAGCATCCATCGCGCACTCTTAATGACGATGAGGTGAATACCACGACGCAAAACATCCTCACCTCGCTCGAACAAAGGTTGAACGCCACGTTAAGGAAGTGACGTATGGGGGCTTTGACGAAAGCTGAGATGGCGGAACGTCTGTATGAAGAGCTGGGCCTGAACAAGCGGGAGGCCAAGGAATTGGTCGAACTGTTTTTTGAAGAAATCAGGCACGCTCTTGAAGACAACGAACAAGTCAAATTGTCCGGTTTCGGCAATTTCGACCTTCGGGACAAACGCCAGCGGCCTGGCCGCAATCCGAAAACGGGAGAAGAAATCCCGATCACGGCTCGCCGTGTGGTCACCTTTCGTCCAGGGCAGAAGTTGAAGGCCCGAGTTGAGGCTTATGCTGGAACCAAGTCATAACGACGAGCTACCCGTCATCCCGGGCAAACGCTACTTCACCATTGGTGAAGTCAGCGAGCTATGTGCCGTAAAACCGCACGTGCTGCGCTACTGGGAGCAGGAGTTTCCTCAACTCAACCCCGTCAAACGCCGCGGAAACCGCCGGTATTATCAGCGCCAGGACGTGCTGATGATCCGGCAGATCCGCGCGCTTCTTTACGATCAGGGGTTTACCATCGGCGGCGCACGCTTGCGTTTGTCCGGCGATGAAGCCAAAGACGACACCACCCAATACAAACAAATGATCCGCCAGATGATTGCCGAGCTTGAAGATGTTCTGGTGGTTCTCAAGAAATAAATTCCTGCTTTTAAATACTTCCAGTTTTCAAAAGCTTGCGATATATTCTTGAGCGTTCCTCGAGATGAGGGACAGATACAACGCCTAGTCGGGGCGTAGCGCAGTCCGGTAGCGCACTAGCATGGGGTGCTAGGGGTCGAGTGTTCGAATCACTCCGTCCCGACCATATTTTTCAATGACTTAGCCCAATCTGAAACGATTGGGCTTTTTCATGTCTGAAAAATACCCCCACATTTACCCCCACAAGATTTTTCGGCCATTTGTCGCGGGGCAGTCCCGCATGTGGCTTCTCCGGTTCGAGTTCCGCCCAGTGCGCCCACTGAGCGCCTGGAAGCGACGGAAATAGGGATCTTTGGCCGTTTTTTTGTTTTATAGATCCCATTCCATCCAGCCATAGCTTAAGTGGGCACTCGAGTACACCATTTGCTCCTCATTTCGCGATCTCTTGTCCATCAACCATCAACCATCAACCATCAACCATCAACTTCGTGTTGGTTTGCCTAGTCGTATGCACAAGGAAATGATCCTCGTGAAATCAAATGGAAGGGGTATGCGTTACCTACTTTTTCATAGGTTCGAACCGCGAGAAATGATCAGGTTGGATAATTGAACTCCTGCGCGTCCGCCAAAATTTTTCAGGTTTTTTTTTGTTTCTGCCTCCCTTCAGCCCATATTTTTGATGTTGGCTTTGGATGGTGCGCTGTGCACTCCTTGTAGTGGTCTATTATCACCGGGGTAGGTTACCAGTCGGTGTTTATCATGCCCTAGATGGTGGGGCAGATCCTGATCCAGCGCACACTCAACCAGATTATTGGTCAGCTAAATTGAGGAGGCCGTCGACACCGATCAGTCCTCAGGTTTCTGCTAGTTGGCCAGAAATTGATCCTGCAACTCTTGGGCGATGGGGTGTTTCGATTGGTTCATGGTCTGTCCGGTCTGGAGCGAGATTGGCGCTCATGAGTCGGCTATATGAAAATTCGTACACTCTCATGATCGACGGCTGTATCCTCTGCGAAAATTCAACGCGCAACGTTGGAGGTAGCCAGGGAAGTGCTGAAAACATTTCTCTTGCAGTGTCCTAACTTTACACAGGCAAGAGGGATCATGTTCTGTTTAGTAAAGAATGCCGAAAGAGATGGCCTGTGTAAGCTTGTTGACCGTGAAGGTTCGCGGGCTGTGGTTGAATATTTCGATTGCCCAGCCAACGCAGTGCGACATCGGGTGGACGTCCCGTTATCGTCAATCAAGCCGAAGCGGTTGGGACGAAATACCCGAATCTTTACCTACAACGAACTAAGTAATCAGTGGCGCATCGGACGAGTTCGCGAGGACGACGGGGAAGGCGTCGAAGTCCGCCTGGCTGACAAGGTCGATGTCTATCTAGGCTATGAGCAGGTTTTTGTCCGGTGGAAACGACCGATCCACGACCCGGTCGGTTTCCTCGGTAACTTCGTTACCGAAACGCCACGCTTTGCCGAGGCACGTTCCGGCTTCTTACAGAATTACCTTTATCAGCGAGGCAGCGCGTTTGGCATCTCTGCCTTGTTTTCCTCTGCCATTGAATTGGAATCGCACCAGGTTGATGTAGTTCGACGCGTTTTGACCGATCACTCCCAGCGTTATCTGCTTGCGGATGAGGTTGGCCTCGGTAAGACGATCGAGGCGGGAGTTATCATCCGCCAAGCTGTGCTCGATGATTTACGCAAGCATCGAGTCCTCGTGCTGGTCCCGCACGCCTTGGTGGCCCAATGGCGGGATGAGTTGGTCACTCGATTTGGACTGCGTGATTTCATCGATGAGTCTGTATTCGTGCTACCCCAGGAAGATACCGATCATTTGCGCGAAGTGATTCCTAACTTATCTTTGCTTGTCATCGACGAAGCGCATCATTTGACCGATTCCCGTGCTGAAGACACCACGCAAGACTTGTACCGTCTAATTAGCGACGTGGCGCAGCGTACCGATCGCCTGCTGCTGCTGTCGGCGACGCCCATTCTGCGTAACGAGGCGGGCTTCCTCCGTATGCTGCACCTGCTGGACCCGGTGGTTTACCCGCTAGACGACCTAGAGAGTTTTCATGCCAAGATCGTTAATCGGCAGGCGCTCGCTGAGACGGTCGCTGCCCTAGATCCAAGCAATGCTTTTTTCATGGATGCTGCACTTGATGATTTGATCGCGTGTGTTCCGAATGACTCGCGCTTGGCACAATTGACGCGGGCGCTGAAGGAGAAGTTACTCGAGTTGCCGGACGAGGATAATTCGGATTTTTGCGCTGCTGTGCGGCACTTGCGGGCCCATATCTCTGAGACTTACTGTCTCAATCGTCGCATCCTGCGTAACCGTCGTAGCCAAATTAAGGGTTTAACGCCCGATCGCAACGGAGTGCAAATATGGACGGTCGAGGATTCGGTCATGGCACGTCTCGAATCAGCTTTGGAAGACTGGCGTGTTAGTGCGTCGCTGTCGATTGGCTCAGCGGATGCTGCTGTCGCACAGGCGCTCGAGGCATTCTACTGGAACTCTGCTTGCGCTCTTTCGGAGGATCTAGGCGCTCTTCGCCATCTTTGCATGGAGCGCCAAAATGGTATCGAGAGCGATGCGTCTAGGTCTTTTATCGGAGAGGGGGCACTCCTTGAGGCGGTCATCCGTAAAATTGACGACGAAGAGTGGATAGAGACTCGTCTCGATCGACTATCTGAGGGGCTTCGAACGCTGCCGGCTTCGATTAAGGCTGTTGTTTTCTGCTCCAACGAAAGAGTTGCTGACAATGTATTCGCTCACCTAAAGAACGACAACCTGCGTCTGATACGGCACGATGCTGGCGAATCAAGTGATGGAGATAATGGGCATGGTTGGCGAGAATTTTTAACCGATCCCTCGATCCGAGTCATTGTATGCGACCGCCGTGCAGAAGAGGGCATCAACCTACAGGGCGGGGAAAAGGTCGTGGTGCATTTTGACCTCCCTTTACAGCCCAATCGAATTGAGCAGCGCATGGGGCGTGTGGACCGCTATGGCGCTGGCAGTTCTGTACAGTCCTACGTGCTGCTCGACGAGGGAGCTCCGCTGCAAGCTGCATGGTTCGGAATTCTCGACCAGGGGTGGGGTGTCTTCAATCGGTCCATCTCCAGCCTTCAATATTTGGTTGAGGCTGAACTAGGTGGTTTGATGGCTGCACTGATCCATGATGGTGTAGAGGCGCTTGACGCGTTGCGTGATCGTTTGGCTGGCTCCTCCGGTTTAGTGGTCCGCGAACTCAAACTGATTAATCAGCAAGACGCGCTGGATCAGCTATCGCCTATTCCTGAGGCGGAGTTGGACGACTTGTTCGAAGTCGATGCGGACTGGAGGGCCATACGCGACACGATGATGTATTGGATCGAGGAGACACTCCTGTTCCGCAAGGTATACGAACCGCGCCGGCCCGCTACCCAATCTGTCGACGATCCCTTCCGCTTACATTACTGCTCGCCCGATGGCGACACCCCACCAACGCTTATTCCTTCGTCCGAGTTCATATACGATTTTTTGGGTGCTATAGACTTTGAAGCGCCTGGCGGTCGTTCGATCCGGCCGCAATCCTATCCGTACGTCGTGCACCGTCCCACTGCCGTTAGACGCAAGGTTCGTCCCCTGCGTTACGGTACAGAGTTCATTGAGGCTATCAAGTCGTTTTCAGACGTTGACGACCGCGGTCGCAGTTATGCGATGTGGCGGCAAGTGTTTGACCATTTCCCCGCTTCAGAAATGAGACTCTGCTTCCGTTTCGATTTTGTGATTGAGGCTTGCTTGGACGAGGCTATCTCGGTTCTGACTACCAACCATGGTCAATCGGGGCAAGCGGCGCGAACCGTGCTGGCGAGACGCGGAGACTCCTTGTTTAGCCCTGCGGTGATGCAAGTATGGGTGGACGAGGAAGGAGATGAGTTGACGCAAGATTTTATTGAGTGTTTTTTGATGCCTGAATACGCCAAAAAGGGTGGGAAGGGCTACATCGATAAAAATCTTGAGACACCTTACTTGCGTGCTTTTCGGAAGATGGCGTCGGATACGTTTGTCAATTGGGAGGAGCGCTGCGAACGGATGCGCGACCGCGCGCTGGCTATTGTAATAGCGAGGTCAGAGTTGAAAGATCGGCAGCACCGGGCGCTGGAGCGGGCGCTGGCCGAAGACGAAATCCGCTACGCCCAGTTGCAGACCCGTATCCAGTCTTTACAGCGTAGGGAGGCGGAAGCCGAGATGCGTCAACTCACGCTCGAGCAGGCGCTTAACGGGGCTCTTCATCGCGGCATATCGTCACCTTCGGTAAAAGTCGACGTCGCCGGCGTGGTCTTTCTCACAAGCCAACCTGTATCGCTCATTCAACGCTTCATCCGGGAAGACGTATGAGTTTCGGCTTCGATGAGTTGCAAGCTGCCTTGACGGATTGGCCCGCAGTTAGTGGTTGGCCTGAAAAGGTTGATGACAGCGTGCTTGACCGGATTTTCCAAGTGTTGAGTGCTGCGCAAACTCAACCAGGCAACACGGCATGGCATGCCGATCTGCAGCCTTTGTTGCGACATTTTTTGCTCCGCCTCAGCGACGGCGCCAGCAAGGGAATGAAGTTGCGTTTGCCTGCCGGCCCGGGGTGGCCTGATCGAGCAAGCTGGGCCACCCATGGGGTGGATGTGATCGAAGCGGGGGCCTCTGCCTATCTGCTGACCGCCTGCGAGTGGCATCCAGAGTGGCTTGGTGGCGGGGAGCATGGTGTATTCGCCGATGCTTTTTCGGATATCAAAGTGCGCCGTGCTAGGCATTGCGAGATAGACCCCTTCATTCGTGATGCCACCGGCTTTACTAGCTATTCTTCTCCTGGCCAGCGCGAGGCAGTCCGTGCTGCCTTTCTGATCCCAGAAGGCGATACCCTGATGGTCAATTTGCCCACGGGATCCGGCAAAAGCCTAGTCGGGCAGGCCCCAGCATTAGTAAACAAAGAGGATGGTCATCTGACCATCTTCGTCGTGCCGACGGTCGCCCTTGCCCTCGACCAGGCACGTGCTATGCGGAAACTATTTCGGAGTAATGGTTTTTCTCGGCTGGATTGGCCGTTGGCCTGGTACGGTGGCCTATCGAAAGAACAGCGTGCCGAGGTACGACAGCGACTGCGCAATGGTACTCAGCGCATACTTTTCACTTCGCCGGAAGCGCTCACCACTTCGCTTCTCAGTGCCGTATCGGATGCCGCTAGGGACGGCATGTTGCGGTACTTCGTGATTGATGAAGCACACCTGGTCACTCAGTGGGGCGATGAGTTCCGTCCTTCATTTCAGGCCTTGGCAGGTCTGCGCCACAGCCTGTTGCGGTTGGCTCCGCGTGGATTCCGTACCTTGCTAATGAGTGCAACCTTCACGGAAGAAACGGTTGAGACATTGGCGAGCCTATTTGGTCCCCCCAAACAAGTGCAAATGGTATCTGCAGTGCACTTACGCCCGGAACCACAGTATTGGTTCTACAAGGCCGCGTCGCCGCAGGAAAAGGAAGAACGGGTACTGGAAGCGCTGCGCCATGCGCCACGGCCATTCATTCTCTACGTCACGAAGCGAGAGGAAATAGCGTATTGGAACATTGTGTTGCGCTCCCAAGGCGGTCTGCGCCGCCTCGCCACTTTCGACGGTGGGACGCCCGACCGCGAACGGCAGCGCATCATTGAAGAGTGGGCTGCCAATCGCCTCGATGGCATCGTTGCCACGTCAGCTTTCGGCGTTGGCCTCGATAAAAGTGATGTGCGCACGGTGATCCACGCAACGATTCCTGAGACTCTAGACCGCTACTATCAAGAGGTGGGGCGGGGCGGTCGAGATGGTAAATCTTCGGTCAGCCTTCTGGTATTTGACGATCGCGACTGGGCTTTGCCGGAGCGACTCGCGAAACCCAAGATTATTTCTGACGAACTCGGGGTTAATCGTTGGAAGGCTATGTATCAATCACGTCAGCCAACGGTTGAAGAGGACTTGTGGGGGATCAATATCGATGCTGTGCCAGAACACTTGCCCGGGGGAAGTGACCTCAACGTTAACTGGAACATGCGTACTCTCAACCTGATGGCTAGAGCTGATCTCATTGCCCTCGAACTGGAGGTCAATCTTGATGAGCAGGACGCTGATCCGGGTGAGGATGCATCATCAATGCTGGCAGCAATGGCAAACGTGCGTGTGCGCATCCTCAATGACGGTCATATGATTCCCGAGGTTTGGGAGCGCGCCGTCTCTGCTTCGCGCAACAAGACGTTGGAGGCGGCCGAGCGGAACTTACAAATGATGACGCAACTGCTGCCGCAGTCCCGCGGACTGGGCCAACAGATAGGCAAAGAGGTCGGTGGCACCCTCACACAGTTGTTCCGTATTCGGTCGACGAGATGGCCGGTTCAGGTAACGGAGGTTTGTGGTGGTTGTCCCTGTTGTCGCAAGGAGCGCTCCGACTTTGGTGATCAATGGCACTATCCTGATCCGGTCGTGGTGCCGGTGAACCGTATTTTTTCATCATCGGCCTGCGCCTGGCGGGAAAAATTTCCTTGGGTGGATCCCACCTTCGTCTATGTCTTTTATGATGAGAGTCGACCCTGGGACGCCATCAGTCAGGCCACCCTGCAGTTCGCTGGATGGTTGGTTCAGTCGTGCGGCGTACGCGAGTTGGCGGTCCACCCCTTATCCCCACTGGTGCGCCTTACCGAGTGGAACCGACTATACCAGCGGGCGCGCGATCGGGTATTGCTACACCGATTACTTTTAGACTCCGATTTGGAGCCCTATTCCCCTTTGGCACGCATGACGGTGCTGGGGCCGGATACGTCCGCTGAACTCTTCTTAGATATCCAGATGCTTCTGCGACCTTTCCACGTAGTACTGTTGCCGCTCGGCCTACCGGATCCCGGCAACAGTTCGCGCCGCTTGGCCGACGTCAGTTCGAATGCCCTGTATCTGGAAAACCTTATTCAAGTGATAAACCAATGAGTATTCTAAACCTTGCCTCTGATGGCCTCCCTTCGATAATTCAGAGCCTCGCTCAGGTTGTTGCGCAAAACCAGAGCATTTCTCGCGATGACCTTATAAGAATTTGTGTTCCGGGGGCTGATATGGATGCTTCCAGAGCACGTCAGACATTGACTCGCTGGATCAGTCTCGGTTTGTTCTCGGAGGACGGAGATGAAATTCGACTGGCTGTGGAACTAAAGCGCGGAGAGCCTGTTGATACGTTCGCGTTAGATATTTGCCGCCACCTTGCCTTGCGTTATGAAAACGGACTACCGCTGTGGCCTGTCGATGGCAATGATTCAGAAGTGGGAGCCGGGCGTACCGCTGATTTGTGCCGCAGTTTGGCCTGGTGTCTGGCCCAGGATATCTACAGTCTTCCAAATAGCCCTGAAGAAGTCGAGAGCTTGGCGACTGCCCAAATTAAGGCCGGCTCCTTCATTTTCAAGAATAAATCCAACCGTTGGCCGGGTTTCTGTGCTTGGGCGAGATTTCTTGGCTTTGCTTCTGGCTATGACTCTGCCTTTCTCTGTGATCCGACTGTAGCGGTGCGTTCAGCGTTGCAAAAAGTTATTCACCAGGACGAAGTGGTGCCTGCGGCCGAATTTGTGTCGCGCCTGGCCACTCATTTGCCAGTGTTGGACTCTGGTGCTTACCGTCTTGAGGTAGAACAAGTGCTGAAGCCTGAGATGTGGACGGCGCCTGCTGCCGGACACTTGTCAACTGCGCTGTCATTTGCTTTGCGACGTTTGCAAATGCAGGGAACGATTAGCTTGGTGACTCTGGCTGACGCCGGTTCACGACTAACGCTTGTTGGGCAGGGGGGGCGGACATGGGATAGCTTTACCCATGTCCGCTTGATGAAGGATGCATCATGAGTTTGTTGAATTATTGGCCTTCCGCTGAAGAGATTAATCTCTGCATCAATCACGAAGCCGAAGGTGCGCACGACGCTGTCTTGCTGGCTGTACACCAACCCTCGCCGCTAAGTTTCCGGCTAGTTTCGTCGGAAAAGAAACTTGAGGCTAGTGAGGAGGAGTTGTTCAAGTACCTGATCACTAAAGATGTGCCGTCCGGCGTCCATGTAGTGCCCATTACCGGCGCGTCCGGTGTCGGTAAGTCGCACATGGTGCGCATCCTGGCAGCTCGACTGCAAATTCTAAATGAGGATGGTCGCTACGTCATCATCCGCATTCCGAAGAGCGCCAGCCTGCGGCGAGTTGTTGAGCTTATCCTGGAAAAATTGCCGGGCGACGAGTATGCCCAAGTCAAGACTGAATTTTCCAAGGCGCTCTCCGAAGTCAATATCGACAATGCAGGCATTAGCTTTCAAAGCCAACTCGATATTGCTCTAGGTGATTTCTCGAGAGAGTTGAGATCCCAGGTTCAAGCCAGTCCGAGCAATTCGGCACTTAAAGTGCAATACGGTCACGCCTCCTCTCTGTCGAAATTTATGGGGGATCCTGAGTTAGTTGACTACTTTCGCAGTAAGGTATTCCAAAGGATCGTAAAGCGTGCCATTGCTGGACAAAGTCAGGCTGAAGAGGATGCGCACGTTGAGGACTTCCATGCTGACGACTTCCTCCTGCCGGATTCCATCGATATCACCAAGGCTGCGTCAACTACTCAATCTTATTACATCCGAACTCTTCAAGTGCGAGAAGGCGAGGGCAGGTTCGCCGCTGCGCGACTGCTCAACGAGAGCAAAGTAGTCGACCAAGCGATTCGCCAACTCTTCAAGTTGCACGAATCCTTAGGCGGCATGACCTTGCAGGAAGTTATCCTTGAAATACGCCGGCTATTGCTGAAACAAGAGCGCGAGTTGGTAATTCTGGTAGAGGATTTCAAAGCGTTGACCGGTATTCAGGACACGCTACTCAATGTGCTGATCCAGGAGGGTGTGCGCGACGGCGTTAAGGAACTAGCGACGATGCGCTCAGTCATTGCCGTGACTGACGGCTACCTTGCCGGTAAGGACACGATCGCTACCCGCGCTAAGCGCGAGTGGATTGTTGAAAGCCAGTTGTCCAGCCCGGAGGAAGTCTTGCGTTGCACTAAGGCGCTGGTCGCCTCTTACTTAAACGCAGCGCGCTGGGGGTACCGTGAGTTGGTGCACCACTTTGAGATGAATGGTGGTGCGAGTGTCGGACAAGGAGCCTGGATCGGGCCTTATGCCAACTATGACGATGCCAGTTATACCCCTGTGTTGGCTGCTTTTGGAAAGGTCGGCGAGATTCCTCTGTTTCCATACACTGACCAAGCCATTGAACAATTGGCGCGGGCTGCACTTACCAGAAACAATGCCTTAGTCTTCACGCCTCGCTTCATCATCGACAATGTTCTGCGTAGCTTGCTTTTGGCGGGCCGGCCAGCATTCGAACGAGGGCATTTCCCATCGCCGGACATCAATGCTCCGGGGACGAATGCGGAGGTCACTCAATGGCTAACTTCGCTTCCTGTGTCGGAAGAGGTGCGGGAACGGTACCGGCGTGTGGTGGCAATTTGGGGAAATGCGCCGGGTACGCCGGCGGAAATTGGCTTTATACCGGGCGAGGTATTTGACGCCTTCAATTTGGATCGGCCGAGCATCGAATTCCGAATTGCTCCTTCAATAACCGAGGCGAAACCCTCTCTGTTGCCTCCGGAGACCCGGCCAAAGTCAGATGACGCAACTTTGATTGAGGCACTCGAAAAGTGGGTACAAAAGAATGAGCGCTTGCCCCAGGCCGTGGCTAACCAAATTCGAAAATCGATAGCGGCAGCCCTTAACGAACGTATCGACTGGTCTGCGGAGCGCAGTATCAAGTCACTGATCGATCAAAGACAAATAGCGATTCCCAACTCTGGCGGCGGAGCTAACATTGCAACCGACGCCATAGTGGTTGCTGACGACCACAGTGACCCTACCGGCCAGTTGCGCATTGACTTGGCGGCCGTGACCCGCTTCTATCAATTGAATGCTGGTCAGATGAATTATGACAGCGCTGATGATGACCTAGTCTGGATCGGCAATCTGGCCGACAGATTGATGCCGCAAGCGCTGATGGTCGTACGTGCTACCAGGCGCCAGAAACTCGGTATGGCAGTACGATTGCTAGCCACCAATAGTCGAATACTTGGCCTGATGGAACGCGGCAATACGCCATCTAGTCTTGCTGCGTTCTTGTTCGGTACTCCAGATGTTCCACCGCGGTCGCCTGAAGGAGCTCCGATTGAGTTTGGTGAGTGGTATGGCTTGCAGGAGCAGGCATCACGTTTACGCCCTGAGTTATTCCAACTTGTTGCATCTTACTGCGGAAGCTTCCAAGGCACAGGTAAGACGCCTTATGCAATGGACATGGTAAGAGTTGCCGACTGTTTGCTGCCTGAGGGCGAGCCCCCCGATCTAAACAAACTCGACTTGACCTCAACTGAGTTAAAGCAAGCACTGATGAAGATGAGTGAGGTGCGTGTAAAAGCACAGGCGCGCAAAGTGTTACAAGTAGCTGGCACCATTCGAGCCAAAATGATTGCTGAACTTGGAGATAACTTCGACAAGCAAGAGATTGCTGAAGAGTTTAGGGCGCTCTCAGATCAGTTGAAAGAGTTCGGTGCCTGGCCTGCGGACGACATCGGCATTAGTCATCCGGCGTTTAAGTGTTTGTGTGAGGAGTTCCGCAGTGGGGCGCTGCTCGAGTCACTGTCCATGCTGTCGAATTTCGGAGAAGGTGATGTGGGGGTGAACGACGCAAAGTTAATCACTTACATGGGGCGATTTGACGTACGGCCTCTTATCGTATCTAGCCGCTTTGTCGAGGTGGCGCGAAAGGTGGTGCGCGCCTCGGAGAGGCGCGCCAAGAGCCTAGAGGACCAGTTTCAGGGGGTGGATCCTCAGGCGCAGGCTAGTCAGATCCAGAGTTTGTTCGACAGCCTTTTGGACGAGATGGATGTCTTAAGTGAGACAGGAGAAACCGCATGCTCTTAGGTGATGCCCGGAGTGTCCACGAGCGTTTGGTGCGTGCACAATCTGCCCGGAGTGATATCGATGAGGCTGAAACTTTGGGGGTAAAGCGAAATGAACTGCAGCGTCTGGCAGACCGGATCGTTATCCTGGCGCGCCGCAAAGCCTTTCTACAGTTGGAGAACGTTCCAATCTCACCAGTTCATGACATCGACAAGGCGAAGCAACTGATCAGCCAGAACAGGGCCCGTTTTGCCGAGTTACCTAAATCCACTACCTTGGTAGGCAACCAGCGCTGGAGCAAGTTGCTGTCGACGCTCACCGAGTTTAGCGCTTCGACAGAGACTCTGCAGAAACAGGACTGGAAAGATTACTTTAGTAGTAAGTTATTTGGCGGATTGCCCCCCGAACAACGTAAGCAGACCATTCTTCAGGCTTTGCCGTCAAACCAAAAAGCTTTAGAGCTTTACACGCGCCTATACCAACGCTTCAATCAATATCGCAATACAATTCCTAGTACCTTAGAAGAGTTGCGTGAGATTCTGGAATGTTCGAAGGGTTTACCAAGTATTCAGTTTAAAGAGAATGACGATGTCCCAGTTCCGGTGAGGGCGTTCTTTGACGCCACCTCCTTGGGGGGCGGAGCTAGCTTGGATTTCCTTACTTCAGAGGTCATTGAGTGGCTGCGGAAGAATAATATGCTCGTTAACTTTGTAGTTAGGGCGCGCTAATCAAACGGAGTTCTTTTGGAAGCACGTGAACGTTTTCTTGCCTCGGCTCTGGATCGCATCGAAGAGCGTGAAGCAAGGTTGCTGACTTGGGGCATCGTCGATGGTGCCTTCAGCCATGACGAAATCAGCGATTTGCTCAATCTCCTGATCGACGAAGCCATCAATGACGGCCTTGAGGATTTTTACTCCGTCGAGGATGTACTGAGGGAGCTACGACAGCGCAAGTGGATTGCCGAAGTGCCAAGGAGTGATGGCGCAACCGGTTACCGATCACGCATGGCGGAAACCGTTCGTTTACTGCAGCGCTTGCGACAACTGTTCCCGAAACACTCAGGTCCAAGCGGATGGCAGCAGGCCCCGAGCTTAGTTGCCGACTTCCGCTTTTTGCGTCGTCGTCGCAGCTATCCAGCGCGCGACATTTCCGTCGAGCAGGCGCTGATCATGATAGGTCAGGCTGCCTCAAGTCCAGCGCTGCTGGCGGCTGTGCAAGCGCTGCTAGCGCCCCCCGAACGGACCGTCCGTCTGTCCGGTTTCCAAGTCCGGGCGACCCAGCGCATTTTGCGCGCCATCGAAACCGGGAAGGATTTGGCGACTATCGTTTGTGCTGGTACAGGCAGTGGTAAGACTCTCGCGTTCTACATACCCGCGTTAGCGTCGATTTACCGTCATGTGCTCGTGGAAGACAAATCCGAGCGCTGGGTCAAGGCGGTTGCCTTGTATCCACGCACTGAACTGCTTAAGGATCAATTGCGCGAAGTCTTGCAGCGCATCCGTAGCCTTCAAGCCGTTTTGCCGCAAAAGGATCAGGTGTCAATTCGCGTTGGTGCCCTCTATGGGGATACCCCGCATTCTGCACAGTTCTGTGAGTGGCCAAAAATAGGCAATGATCAGGTCTGTCCGACTCTTGCCTGTCTCGACTGTGGCGGCGAGTTGCGCTGGTTGCGAAAGGATCGTAGCGAGGGGCGCGAACGTTTGGTGTGCGCTTGTTGCGAAGCGGTGTTGGACGGCGCCGTGTTCCCGCTCACCCGGGAATCGCTCAAGAACTCCGTACCGGACATCCTGTTCACCACCACCGAGATGCTGAACCAGCGACTCTCGGACAACTCGATGATGCATCTTTTCGGCGTTGGGCCCAAGGCGCTGCATGCGCCGGAACTGGTGTTGATGGATGAAGTACATACTTACGAAGGCAAGCATGGTGCGCAAGTCGCCTATCTGATGCGGCGCTGGCAGCGACTAACCGATCAATCGTTGCGCTTCGTCGGCTTGTCGGCGACTTTGCGCGAAGCTCCGCAGTTCTTCGCTGCGCTGACAGGTTGTCGCACAAACCTTGTAGATGAAGTGTCACCGCGTGCTGACGAGATCGAATCTGAGGGTGCCGAGTACATGATTGCGCTGCGCGGCGATCCGGTTTCGCGCACGGCACTGCTGTCCACCACCATCCAGACTACCATGGTGCTGCAGCGCTGCCTCGATCCAAAATCCGCGGAGCCGCGACAGTCGGTCAGCCGCGGCGTCTTTGGCCAGCGCACTTTCGTGTTCACCGATAACCTGGATGTGATCAATCGATTGTATTTCGACTTGCTCAGTGCGGAGGGACGCAATAGCTATGGCGATCCCGACATGCGCCATGCGTCTGACGGCGGCCTGGCGGTGCTGCGCGAGGCCGGATCCTCGCTCTTGCGCTATGCCAACGGGCAAGACTGGCGGTTCTGCCAAGACTTGCATCAGAGCCTCAAGCACCGTCTAGTGGTCAAGCGGGTCAGCTCCCAGGATCGTGGAGTTGATGCTGACGCGGACGTTATTGTCGCCACTGCTGTCCTGGAAGTAGGTTTTGACGATCCGGTCGTCGGCGCGGTGATCCAGCACAAGGCTCCACGCGGTATCGCGGGCTTCCTGCAGCGTAAGGGACGCGGCGGCCGCACCCGCGGCATGCGGCCCTGGACGGCGGTCGTGCTGTCTGATTATGGCCGCGATCGCGCTGCTTACCAGAGTTACGATTTGCTGTTCGATCCGGAATTGCCGGTCCGTACGCTGCCCTTGGCGAACCGATACATCACTCGGATGCAAGCGGTGTATGCCACCATAGACTACTTGGCATCGCGACTGCAGGATGGCCCTGTAGGTAGCGTTTGGAGCGACCTCAGCGGTGGCAACAAGCTCAATGCGCAGCGGCGCCAGCGCCTAATACGCGAACTGCGTAATATTCTTGAAACCGAAGCGGGTAGCCGACGCCTCTCCGACTATCTGCGCCGCGCGCTGCGCCTCTCTGACGAGGAACTGTTGGCAATATTGTGGGAGTACCCGCGACCGCTAATGACAACTGTGCTTCCGACTGCGCTCCGGCGCCTAGTGAGCCTCTGGAGCGCAGACGGTAACCCACAAGAAGACTACCAAGCCTTCAACACTCCGTTGCCGGACTTTATTCCGGGTTCTCTTTTTGCTGACCTCAACTTAGCTGAGGTCGCCATCGATCTGCCAGAGTCGCACTCGGCAAGTCCCTTCAATGTCTCTGTGATGTCGGTATTCGCTGCACTGCGCGAGTTCGCGCCCGGTCGCGTCAGCCGGCGCTATGGCGTTCGCTATCGTACCGAGCGCCACTGGATCGCACCGTCGCCGGATTTCCAAAGCGGATCGGGCATCTGCAGCGATGTCTTCGGTCTCGATGTCGATGCGATAGGAAGCCACGTGCTGTTAGGGGAGTATATTGTACGCCGGGGCGTCAAAACGGTAGCTCTGCCAGTTTACCGCCCGGTACGCCTGGCACCGCAATCACCACCGACGGCAGTGAAAGACTCGTCGAATGCCTCCTTGGAATGGCATAGCCAAATCGTCGCTACCATCGAACCGGGCTGGCTGACGCCGCCCGGAGGTAGCCAGTGGGCAGAGATCGTCACCCGAATCGGCTTTTTTACCCACTCACGCCATGCTCCAGTAGAGATTCGGCGTTTCGCAGCGGGCGCTTCAGCAGAGATTGGCGTCGGTACGGAGAGGGTGCGGGTCGACACGGTGTTTCAACGGGAGAACCAAACGGTGGGGCTGGGGGCGCAATTTGCAGCCGACGGTATGGTGTTTCAGATTCACATTCCTCCCAACTTGCACTTGCGCACTCATCCCGGCGACGAAGCGAAGTGGCGCGCCGTGCGTAGCGCCCGCTTTATCGACCTCGTCTGGCGAGGTGAGCGCTTGGCTATGATTGGCAACCCGTTCATGCGCGAGTGGTTAGCACAGATTTACCTGTCTGCCCTTACATTTGAAGCGATGCACCGACAGATCGGCTTGGCCGAGGCCGACGCCTCCATTCGACAGGGTCATGCGTCGATTTCGCTTCCGGATGTGCTGAGTCTGCTATTCCAGTCGCAAGTGGTCGAAGTACAGGGCACCGACGCAGCGGCGGGCAGTCCGGACAAGCTACGCCAGGAACTGGACGCCTGTCTGCGCGATCCTATCGTGATTGCGGAATTGCACGAGTTTGGCGCCATGCTTTGGGAGCCGATCGATTCCAACTGGGAGTCGTGGCTACGCGGGGTCTACCATTCCACCCTTGCTGCGGCCCTTTTACGTTCCATTACCGACCTATGCCCGAGCATCGATCCGGAAGATCTGACGGTCGACTTAGACCGCGGCCCGGCGCTCCCCGGCCAAGCCGCCGGTTTCGACTCAGAGGCTGTGGAGGCGTGGTTTACCGAACGCAGTCCAGGGGGCAACGGACTGATCGAGGAATTTATGCGGCGCTACGCGGAAGATCCGCGCCGATTCTTTGCTACGGTACGTGCCAATCTGAGCATGGGCGAATTTGAGTTGATCGACCATCAACTTAAGCAAATGGTCACAGTGCTGGCTGAGGACGATGGTCGCGGAAATTCGGAAAGCGCCGCACTGGCGCGCCAATTCCGTGCCGCCACCAGCCAGGAGGAAATGACACAGTCCTTCCGACGCTTACGCCGGAAGCTGTTGCAGGAAGGTTTTTCACCTTTCCACGGCTTTTTAGTGGCGCTTGGTAACCGTGTTCTGCGACCGGGATCGGGCGCGGCGACTGATCTCTACCTTTCCCGAGTGCTTAATCATTGGCAGGGTGAGGAGGCGCGTATCGGCATCGAGGTCGATCTGCGCGTTATGAGCTATTACCTGAGTCAATCGGACGATATCGACCGAATTGTGTCCGACATCGGATCCCCTCCAGGCAACGACCGCGCGGCCTGGCGCATTGGCGCTATCTATGGACTCTTATGGCCCCGCGGTCGGGCGATTCGCCAGTCCGCACTGCAGATAAGGAATCCCTTCATTGAATTGCCTTTGATCGAGCGCCTCTTAGTGGTGGAAACCATTGGCGATGATCGTGTCTGCATTTCGCTGCTGGACGATAACTGGTTGCCGCAGGCGGCCGAACAACTTAATGCCGGTCGCCAAGTGACGCTGACCTGCCCGGAAGTCGAACGTGCTCGCCTGGCTTCCGCGCTCAATGCACTGGTAACCAATCCGGTCGAGTCCGATTACTTGCGCGTTTATGCCCGCCTACAAGGCATCCGCCAAACCCAATCCATGATCGAAGCCGATATCGAACTCGTCGAGGCAGTGCAATGAATATTCTTTACCGGCGCATTTTCAAGACGCAAACAACTGGCGTCACCACTATCCAGGAATTGTTACAGACCATGTTCGTGGCTGAGGTGTTGCAACCCGGCGACGAGATTTGGATCGTTTCTCCTTGGATCAGCAATGTTGTCTTGATCGACAATCGGTCCGGTAGCTTCGATGCCCTCAATCCCGAATGGGGGCGGCGAGAGATCCGCCTCGCCGACGTGCTCGTGACGCTGATGAATTACGGCACAAAGGTGCATATCGTCACCCGAAGCGAAGCCAGCAACGATGCCTTTCGTACCCGGATAGTCGATTTCGCTCGCGAGCATAGTCTAGAAGATCAACTCGAGGTGCATATCCACGACCAATTGCATACCAAGGGCATCCTGCTCACGCGTTGCCTGTTGATGGGTTCGATGAACTTGACCTACAACGGCATGATGATCAATGACGAGTGGGTTGAATTCTCGCTCGATCAGCACGATCTTGGTCGCACCCGCCTTGAGTTCGCCCGCTACAGGGAGGCCGCATGATTGACGTCTTGCCTTATCAGGAACAATCCTGGCTAGGGTGTTTCTTCTCCGGGCGCAATGCCCTGCACTGGGAGGCCATTGTCGGCGGCAAGGCGCCGGCGGCATGGCTGGAGCAGGTAAGCCCGTGGATCGCCACTTTTGCCACCCAAGGCTGTCAATCGCCTATTGTGCTGCCGGTCTTCGATGCTGATGGGCCGTCTCAATGGTATGCAATGGCTGGCAATGAGGCTTCGGCGGTTGCATTGGCGCAGGAATTGATAGCTGTCGTCGGCCCAAGTTATAGCGATTTTCGTGGCCAACCGCTGCAGGCCGATTGTAGCGACGAGATCGAGTGTGCCCTGCAGAAGCGCTTTGGCCGTTTTGTCTTCCGCTTGCGGCCAGTGAGTGCGGCGGCGCGCGGCGATGTTACACAAGCCTTGCAGTTGTATCTCGGTTTGCTGCGACGGCGCCCAGACATCCCTGATCGCACACAACGTCCGTTCGGCAGGGTACGTGCTGAGTTCGATCGGGCGTTGCTGGCCGGCAACGAGGTAGATGCTCAGCGCTTACGCCACGAAATGATTGCTAGCGGCCGTATTGACGCCGAACAACACAAATATTTGGAAATCCGAATGCTGGCCGGCCTCGGCCACCAGCATCAACTGGCGCACGATTACTCGCTGATCAAGTCCGTACTTGGCCTGTCTTTACCGGTCCAGACCATCACCGACTTGGTCGAGGCGCTTTATGCAACTTATATCGCCGCCATTGAGGATGACCTGAATGTTGATGGCATCCTGACGGTTTTTCGGAATGACATCGCGCGTCACTTCGGCCGGCTGTTTAGGGAGCGAAAAGGAGTTCGTCAACCTAATGTACTGAAAGCCTTCCTGCTCTACGAACTGGTGCAGGATGAACCGAATGTGGTGCGTTGCAGGGCCATTGCTGCCGCTTATCCGGCCCAAGCAGGGCCAGAACTGATCGAGTATTGGTCCAACCGTTTGGTGTCTGCCCCGTCGTCGCGTGCCGATGTCTTTGAATTGGCTCGTCAGGCCTTAGCCGATGACGACTATGAGTTGGCGCTGCAGTTGTCGTTTGAATCCTCCCCCTACGTATGGACGTACAGCGTCATGCTGCGTTGCGCAGTAGAGTTGGAGGAAATTGAAATTACCCGGCGGGTGCTCGAAGCGGTGGGTAATGCACCCGAAGCCGCGCGGGCAACTTGGACAAAACGTGATCTGAGCAGACTGCAGCAGTTGCAGTCAGAGCCGTCAGAAGCGTCGCAAGAGCGTCCTGACACCGATTGGATGTCCTGGGTTCGCTATGTCGAAGCCGGCCACTATGAGCGCCCTCCGCTGCAGATCCTGGAAGAGGCACTCACGCGTTGGAGTGCCGAGGCTTATGCTTCGGATCCAGAGGCCTGCCGTCAGTTGGCCGAGAAGATCGGCAACGCCAGCGGTGAGGCAGAATGTGTGTTTCGCGATGCCTTCGGCGCCTTGGTGGAGTTCTTTGTCGATCGTTTGGCACATCCAGTGCGAGGCTTCATACCGCTTTACACCATGCTAATCCGCATCGTTGCATGGAATGGGGTGGTGTCGGCCAATGAACTCGAATTGGCCTCTGCTCTCATACAGGCGTTGGTCAGCCTTGGTCCTTCGAAGGACGACTACGTCGAAGCGCTCGATGCCTACTCTGAGATAATTACCGCGAACAATACGCCCGGCAATATCGACTGGGCGCTCAATGCAGCTGAAATGCTGGCCCTGCATGGATCTCCAGACAGCGAATCGCGACTGCGTTTTTTTATGGCAGTCGTGGAGTTGGCACGCACCCAGAACCATCGTCTCAAGCCGACTCAACATGCAATCCTGTCTCTACTGGCAAAGGATTATGGTTGTGCCAACTTGCTGGAGTCTTTCTCCTTTCAGGAAGAGGGGCATGCGGAAACAACAGCGCATGCTGATTTCGACGGTTTAATCGGCATCTATACCCTGACTGAATCCGCCGGGCAGCGCGCGCGGCAATTCCTGCGAATGCTCTTGCCGCTGGCACGGGTAGAGTTGAATGCCGACGTGGTGGCTACCGACAGGCTCAAGCATCTGGCGGTAACCGCCGACATCTTCGTTTTTGCCTGGAGGAGCAGTAAGCACCAAGCCTATTACGCGGCGAAGGAAGCACGCGGCGACCTGCAAACTCTGCTCCCCATGGGAAAGGGAAGTGCCAGCATTTTGAGTTGTGTGTTGACGGAACTCGAAAGGCTGGGATGAAGCGTTTATGCATCGAAAAGCTGCAGGTTGGGGTGGCGGCGAGAAACTAATGACCCTATGCCTGTGGAGTTTTGGTAGGAGGAGTGGATGATGAAAAAAATGGATGCTTCTGCAGTCAGGGACATTGTTAGTGGTGGTGTACTTGAACTAAAAAAGAAGGTTATAAGTAGTCGTGGTGTCAATTTTTATTGGTGTAAGGGTAATCCTATTTATCTAAGTGTTGATGAATAGAGATAAGATTTTCTTTGGCTTCTAGTGGTTTGAAATGCGTGGGGGGCTAAGAAGCGCCAACGAATATCGCTGGTATTTTTTTTTTTTTTTTTTTTTTTTTTTTTTGGGGGGGGGGGGGGGCTGCCCAACATTGCTTTTCGTTGTGGAATTTGTTTTTGGTGTTATTTTGGGTTGGTTCAAAAACCAACTTCC
>NZ_JBXAOA010000033.1:0-54289 GCF_058802325.1 Pseudomonas sp. GW822-FHT02E03
GCGTCATAGGCGACCGCATAGGTCACTGTCACGCCGCCGCTCTTCAGACCCAGCGCCGTCAGGCCATTGGTCGTCAGCGAATAGCTCAGCGGCTGGTCCGCGCCGGACGCGAACAGCGTGCTCACAGTGCCGCTGGCCACCACGGCTTCACCGGTCACGTCGCCCGTGCCGCCGGCGATGCCATCGCCCGGGCCGGCGTTGGCCGTGCCTTCCACTACGCCGTCTTCGTCCACCGTACCGGCGAGGGTCGCCAGCGTCGCGGACGGCCCATCGTCCTCGAAGTTCACCTGGCTACCGATTTCCTGGGGTACGGCCACGATATTGGGCAAATGGAAGCCGCCGATGTCGAAGGGGGAGTTGAGCTTCTGAGCCGCATTGCCGATGTTTTCGATCATCACGCGGTTGTGCAGTTCGCTGGTCGTGTATTCGAGCGAGTAGTTGGATTCAAATCCGGCAATCGTCGCGGTGCGATCGGCGCCCCCATTGCTGAGGGTGAATGTCACGCTGATGTTGCCTACCGTCGTGTTGGTGGTGACACCATCGAGGCCGGCGATGACATCGCCATTGGCATCGCGGACCGTGACGCTGGCGATGTAGCCCAGGTTGTCGTCCGCATCCAGGAGACCCTCAAAATAGCCAGTCGTCTCCTCGAAATCCGTGGTATAGACGCTGATCCTGGCCGTGGACGCCTTGGGTGGTGTCTGCTGCGCGATGACGAAGGTCGCACCCGTCGCACCAAAGAGTCCGCCGAAGTCAATATTGCCTTCGACATTTGCCTCCGTTGGCGTCAGGTTCGGGACGGTGTAGAGCGCGTTCGGGTCGGTCACGAAGGTGAAAATCATCCCTTCACCGGGATTGACCGCCTGGTTGTTGGTGCCGATGGTCGTGCCGCCGCCACCCTGACTGGTGGAGACGTTGTCACCCACGTCTTTGCCAGCGGCGTCAACCCTATCCGGATCCATGCCGGTGACGACGAGTCCTACGTTCGAGCTGCCAGCTTTGAACATCAGGAAATCATTTTCCCCGGACGGCAAACCGGCGAAATCGAAGGCGGCGTCCTGGCTGGCGGTGACCCAGAGGTGGTCTGTCATGTCGACCACGTCGTCGGGGTTGGAGGTATTCGGATGCTTGAGCGGCTCCTGCTGCACCATCCAGACCTTGGCGCCTGTTGCCGTCTCTTCCAGATAGGCGGCGAAAACGATGGTGCCGTCCGGATTTGCCAGATCGTCCTCGGGCGCGGGGGTAGCCCCCTCATCGCCCGTGCGGCCGAGGACGATGTTGTTGGTGATGTCCGTGTACAGGAAGATTTTCCTACCGTCGAGGGTATAGAGACCGCTCCAGTCCGAACCAGCATTTGCATTGGTCGGATCGCCGAGCGGTTTGCCCTGGGCATCGGTGAAGGCGAGATCGATGTAGTCATTGGTAATAGTTATCAGATCGGCACCAGTGTTACCGGCGGCGCCGGAATAACCGCTCAGCGCGGTGTTTGCCGGGACGCCTGAAATCCCCAGCTCGTACAAGCGAGACTCGAACGCGAAGGGAAGGTCGCCGGTGTCATCGTTATCATTGATTGCTGCAACGGTGATGTCGTTATCGTTACTGTCTTCCGGGATGTCGGGGGTGGCATTGGCGTTCTGCAAGTTGCCTGATTCATCAACCGTAATGTTGCCGCTCAAAATGATAGCCATGACTCTCTCCAGACAAATTCCGGTCATTGAGGCTGACCGAGGACCTTTGGTTGCAACTATGGGTAAGGGCCGGGGATTGCGCATCGACCGATACTCCCAGGCAGGCTGGGAGTTTCAGGCTACTTGGGAGGGGAGACGGGATGAGGGCGCGAAGGAATGGCGCCGCTTATTTCGATTGTGAATGAGGACATGGCGTCGGTGCTCAAGGCCGCCTGGGCTTTAACCACCAGCGCGTCGAGCTGAATGTGAGCCAGCTCAGGCGGCCGGGTGCGGGGGGCAGCTTTGGTGTTGGGGACTCGATTCCGTTTGGCCACCGACATCGGATACCGGGAGGTAGACCGTAAATGGAAAACCCCGCTGCCTTGTGGGCAGCGGGGCTCTCCAACAAGAACCTCCTGAAGAGTCATGCAAATTACGGGATCAGACGATGTCTCCCGGTGCAACTTCGCTAGCAAGATTGACACCGACCAATACGATCACCGTGTCGCCAGCATCCACGGAGCCGCTATCGTTTTCGTCAACCACCGCCCACGCGTTGTCCGAAGCAGCCGCGTTGTAGGCAACGTAGACATCATTTGTACCGGCACCAGCCGTCAGCACGGCATTGGCAGCAGTAACAAACGCCGCAAAGTCAACCAATGCACTGCCATCAGCGATGGTTGCGTTCCCGGCCAACTTGGAGGTAGCGATCGTGTCCACGCCCGTCACGAAGTCCGTGATGGTATCTGCCGTGGCCAAGGTAATGCCGGAATCTCCAGCAGCAAACACGAACTGGTCAGCCCCCGCACCACCGGTCATGAAGTCAGCCCCCGCCCCGCCACTGATCGTGTCCGCCGCGCTGCTGCCGTTCAGGTAGTCGCTGCCTGCCGAGCCGGTGAGCACCTGGCTGTCCGACTCCAGGTGGACGCTGAAGTTGAAATTCGGAGTGGAGTCACCATCGGCATCGACCACGATCCCGGTGAACTGCAGATCCGCATCGGCCGGGCGGCTGATGCTCACGTCAATCTTGACGATTTTCAGGACGTCGTTGTCCGAGGTATCCGCGTAGGTGCCGTTGCCTGATGTTAGAGTCACCGCGCTATGGTCTGAAAGACGGACGGCCGTGCCGCTAACATTTTCGGTGCTCGCCAGAACCTGAACGCCATATATCTTGTAGTTCGCAGAATCATAATCATCGGTCCCAACCGTGACGACATGGTTTTGAGTTCCAGCGACCGCCACATAATCAGTTGCCGAATTGGCGATAAGCAGGCTGGTCGTCAATGTACCGTCGGATATTTTGCGTAGTTTCAGCAGAATGGCGACGTCGTCTTGCCCGTTTATGTTGATTTGGTTCAGTGTGATGGCAACTGTGTCGACCAAAGCTTTTCCCGTAGCGAAGTTGATGGCCGCGCCCGGTGTCGATGTCGGATTCTGGGGCGTACCCGACGGACTCGCCGGAACCACAGGATTGTCCACAAAAAAGTCAAAATTCAGCACTTCGTAAGGTTGCAGCGTGTCGGAATCGGCCCCCAAGGTGACGGTGCTGACGTTGATATAGGCTGGAACCTGACTCGCGAACGTGTCGCCCGCAGTAAATGCATAGTCCCCTCCCGCCTTCATATCGAGGATAACGTCCTTCCCTCCATCTGTGGTGCTCGCGTACAGCACCCCGACGAAATCGGCGTTGTACTCCTTGACGGTAATCTCCGGTGAATTGGCGCCTGCCGTGTCGTACGTCTTCAGACCTGCGATATCACTGGTCGAGAACGTTGTGCTTCCCAAAATGGGCGCTGCCAGGTCAAAGACAAAAGTGCCGTCCAGCTTGTTGAAGGTCACGGTGCCGGATGCCGGCAATTGAGCCGTCGACGGCGCCGAAGAGGTGAAATAGTTGAAAGCGAAGGCATAGGTGACACTGGTGTCGTTCTCGGACTGGTGGGTAACCACCGCATTCGTGATGGCGCGGCCACCAGACGTCGTTCCGGTCAGACCCGAGGCATTGAGCACGACGCCATCGACTGCCGCGTTGCCTGTGTCGTCGGCGCCGATGCCGAAGTCATACCTTCCTGTGAGCGGTGTGTTGAAACCGACGAGGTTCGTGATGGATCGCACGACCGGCGTGTCGTCATCGACCGTGATCTCCAGCTTCTCGGCCGTGGCCGTCACCGTGTCGCCGTCCTTGTCGGTGGCTTGCAGGATCGTGCCGAGTTGGAGGACAAGGTCGTTCTCGGTGTTGTCGCCCGTCTGCCCGTTGAGGCTCGGATGGTCGAGCTGGTCGAGCAGCGTGAAGATGTAGGCACCGGTCGCCGGGGTCAGCGCAAAGGTGAACACTTCGCGGTCAGCGACTTGATAGATGCCGTCGTTGGCGCCGACGTCCACGTATGCCGTCAGCGTGTTGCCGGTCACGTCATATTTCACAGCCCCGCCCTTGGAGGTCAGCGTCTGCAGCAAGTTGCTGGTGTCCGTGGAAAGGCCATAGGTCGCCGGCGCATCGGCGCCGGCCTGGAAGATAGAGGCGATGTTGCCCGAGGCCGTCGCCGGAACCAGCAGGCCCACATCGCCGGGACCACCGTCGATGCCGCCGGGCAGCAGGCCGTCCTCGTCCACCGTCGCCGTCACGGGCGTGCCGGTTGCCGTCGGCCCGTCATCCTCGAACGTCAGCTCCGAGAACAGATTCGGTGTGACAGTGGAATTGATCAGGCTGAAGCCACCAATGTCGAAGGGGGCGTCGAAGTTGGTGTCGGTCGAACCGATGTTGTCGATCAGCGCCCGGTTGTGTAGGCCGTCGGTGTTGTAGGCGATCACGTCATTGGCTTCCAGGCCTTTGATCTCCACGGTGTCGGCGGAGAACGTGACCGTGATGCCGCTCAGCGTGGTGGGGTTCGTTCCGATAACGCTCTTGTCAAACACCAGGGTCTCACCCGGAACCGCATTCTTGCCGTGCCCGGTGGGCTGGGTGGTGATGGTGACCTTGTTGACTTCAACCGCCTCGTTGTTGTGCAGGTTGTCGATGAAATCAACACCTGGATTAAAAGGCGTTGTGAAGGCGCTGATCTGCAGGGTGGATTTATCGCCCGTGGACGATTGAACAACGGTAAAACTGGCCCCATTGGTGCCGTAGAGCGAGGTGAAGTCGATGTTGGCCTCCACGTCCGCTTCGTTCTGGTCCAGGAACCCAACTGAGGTCGCCGAATGGTCAGCGTTGACCGTGTAGTTCGGGTTCGCGCCCTGCGCGAAGGTGAAGTACAAGCCGGTGCCTTCCACGATTTGCTGGCTGTTGGTGCCCAGGGTGGTGGGGCCGCCGCCCTGGCCAGTGTTGACGGTGTCGCCGGCGGTGATGGCCGGAGCATTGGGCTCGGACTGGTTGATCGGGTCCTTGCCGGTGACGATGATCACCGCGTCGGTCGGGCTGGGGCTGCCATCGCCGTACATCAGGAACAGGTTTTGGCCTGAAGGCGCGCCTTCCAGTGAGAAGTCGCTGCGATTGCCGACCGAGACATGGAGGTTGTACAGGCTCAAGCCGTCGTCGGGGTTGGTGGTATCGGGGTGCTTGATTTCCTCGTACTGCACCAGCCAGACCTTGGAGCCCACGGCGTTCAGATCGGAGGCCTGGACAGCCCCGGAAGCGTCCGTGGGTTGCAGGTATGCGGCGAAGACGACGTCACCGGTGGCGTTTGCCGTGCCGTCGGCATTGGCCTTGCGGCCGAACACGACGTTGTTCTCATCAATGCCCAGGTCGGCGCCGGTATAGCTGTAGAGGTAGATTTGGCGGCCGTCGACGGTCAGCAGGGGGACGCCAGGCGCAGACAGTGCCAATTCCCCAAGCAGCGGACCTCCCGTGGAATTGGTGAAGGCCAGATCGGTGACATCGGCCCCGAAACCGCTGAGCATGGAACTGCCATCAAGGTCGGCGGAGGAGCCGTTGCTCACGGCTACGGTGACGTTGACCCCAGAGAGATCCTGCACCACCACGGCATTCAAAAGCGTGTCGAATGCAGGTACGCCGGTGTTGATGAAGCCCAGGCCATCTGCAACGTCGTTGTTCTGCGTACCCGACGTCTCGTCGATGATCAGTGTTCCGGTGATAGTGATAGCCATGATCTACTCCCGAAAAATTCCGGTCATTGAGGCCTGACCGGTGACCTTTGGTTGCAACTATGGATAAACGCCGGGGATTGCGCATCGGCCGATGCTCCCAGACGGGGTGGGAGTTTCAGACTACTTGGGAGGGGTAAATGGGATGAGGACGCGAAGAAGTCGCGTTTAAGCCTTGTGGTGCTCGAGAGCCCACAGCGAATGCGACCCGTGCGGATCTCATATTAGAGCTACAAAAAACAATGCGAGGGTGGTTTGCACCACCCTCGCATTCTTTTACGCGCGTTTCTCAGACGCTGCCGTAAACAATGTCGCTACTCAGAAGATCGACCCCGACCAAGGTGATGGTCGTGACTTGTCCGCCCGTTTCGGCAACCGTCACGATGCTGTCTGCACCGCTGATGTCGATCGATTGGACAACCGCGCTCTGGTCGCCGTTGAGTACCAGTGTGTCTCGCAGGCTTGCGTTCGCATCGAAGCCGGTGACCTGGTACAGGTTCTCATCGACTGACAAATCGATGTTGAAGGCATCACGTTCACCGCCCGTGCCCGCCAGCGAGAAGTCGAAGGTGCCGGACAAGTCGTTGGCGAACAGGTTGGCGTCGAACGTACTCGTCGCCGAGTCCCCATCCTTGTCGGTCAGCGTCGCGTTGAACGTCAGCTGGACATCGCTGGCCAGGCTCTCGGTCTCGTGGATGAACTGGATCGTCGGGATCTTGATCTCGCCTCGGGCCATCGTGAGCTGAACAGCGTCGATCAGATTCGTGCCATCGCTCTCAATGAGGAAGGATACCTGTCCGCCTGCCTCCGGAGTCAGGGTGTTCACTTCGATGAGGTTCGAGAACGTGCCATCCTCGTAGAAGGCCCTGTAGTACAGGTCCTCGGTCGCCGTGTTGTAACCTCCCACGGAGTTGTCGATGAAGACCCTCATGCCCGTCAGCAAGCTCTCCGGATTGACGACGAAACTTTCATCGGCAGCGCCGATTGCCGCCAGGTTGTCTCCCTGGAACAGGTTATTGGCGACGCCGATGCCGGCGGTGCTGACGTTCATGGCCCTCGGGTCGATGTACGAGGGCAGGGGGTCGGTTTGTAGCGTAGTTTCGGTGGGATCGGGTTCTCCGAGTCCGATACCGGTCAGGATGTCCGAAGTCGACGCAAGCGCCTTCGCGGTAAAGAACACAACCTCCTCAGATGGCGAAGGAATTGTCGGTGGATCCTGCTCTGGAATTAACAATGTGCGCACTGGGTCCGGACCGCCGGCACCGAGCGCGCCGTCGGCAGTGCTGAGCACGATCTCTGAACTGAAGCCTTGCACCAGATCCAGTGCATAGCGGCCATCGGCATAGGCGGTCAGCGTGTAGTCGACGCTGGTGTCCGCCGTTGCGGCGTTGTTGTCGAAATCACCGGTCAACGTCCCTGCAAATTGGTACGCGCCATTGCCGTCGGGTGAGGGCGACTGCTCGGTGAGCGTGGCGGTCCCGGTGGTGGTCGTATTGTCTGGTCTGACGAGGGTGAACTGGCTATTCACCGAGATATCCAGACCAGCCGCACCCAGCCCGTCGGCGCCCGCCGAGTGGTCCCAGAAGCCGAATTGCGGCAGGACGCTACCGGTGCCGATCAGGTTGCCGAACGCGAGTGATGGGCCGTCGTCCTTGAATATCAGGTTCTGCCCGATGTTGAGCGTCGCCTGAGCGCTGTCGCCGTCCTTGTCGGTTGCGGTTCCTATCAGCGTCACCAGATTGTCCGCCGACAGCGTCGTCGAATCATCGGGATCGGTGGCGTCGGGATGCACCACGGCGCGCAGCTGGTCGAGGGTGACGTCACCATTGGCGGCGACGCTGACCGTGAACACCAGCAGGTTGGTGGTGGCCGTGCGGCCTTGCACCACGCCACCGTTGAGCGACAGGTTGACCGCCTCGCCGGTGGCGGTGTCGGTCAGCCCGGAAGCCCCTGCCACCACGCCCAGCGCATAGGTCAATGTGCCCGGACCATCAGCGCCGAACGCGGAGCTGAAGTTGGCGGCAAAGTTCTGGGTGGCGTCGGTCGTCAGCACCGTTTCGTCTACCGTCAGTATTGGCTCGGTGCCGGTGATGGTGATGCTTGGTCCGTCGTCCTCGAACACCAGGTTCTGGCCGATGTTGAGGGTCGCCTGGGCACTGTCGCCGTCCTTGTCGGTGATGGTCGCCGTCAGCGTTACCAGATCGTCCGAGCTCAGGCTCGTCGCGTCATCGGGATCGGTCGCATCGGGATGCACCACGGCGCGCAGCTGGTCGAGGGTAACGTCACCGTTAGCGGCGACGCTGACCGTGAACACCAGCAGGTTGGTGGTGGCCGTGCGGCCTTCAACCACGCCACCGTTGAGCGACAGGTTGACCGCCTCGCCGGTGGCGGTGTCGGTCAGCCCCGAAGGGCCTGCCGTCGCGCCCAGCGCATAGGTCAGCGTACCCGCGCCATCAGCGCCAAACGCGGAGCTGAAGTTGGCGGTAAAGCTCTGCGTGGCGTCGGTCGCCAGTACCGTTTCGTCTACCGTCAGCGTTGGCTCGTCGCCGGTGGTGGTGATGCTCGGTCCATCGTCCTCGAACACCAGGTTCTGGCCGATGTTGAGGGTCGCCTGGGCACTGTCGCCGTCCTTGTCAGTGATGGTTGCCGTCAGGGTCACCAGATCGTCCGAGCTCAGGCTCGTCGCGTCATCGGGATCGGTGGCATCGGGATGCACCACGGCGCGCAGCTGGTCGAGGGTGACGTCACCGTTGGCGGCGACGCTGACCGTGAACACCAGCAGGTTGGTGGTGGCCGTGCGGCCTTCGACTACACCGCCGTTGAGCGACAGGTTGACCGCCTCGCCGGTGGCGGTGTCGGTCAGTCCCGAAGGGCCGGCCGTCGCGCCCAGCGCATAGGTCAGCGTGCCGGCGCCATCAGCGCCAAACGCGGAGCTGAAGTTGGCGGTAAAGCTCTGGGTGGCGTCGGTCGCCAGTACCGTTTCGTCCACTGTCAGCGTTGGCTCGTCGCCGGTGGTGTGGATGCTCGGTCCATCGTCCTCGAACACCAGGTTCTGGCCGATGTCGAGGGTTGCCTGGGCACTGTCACCGTCCTTGTCAGTGATGGTTGCCGTCAGTGTCACCAGATCGTCTGAGCTCAGGCTCGTCGCGTCATCGGGATCGGTGGCATCGGGATGCACCACGGCGCGCAGCTGGTCGAGGGTGACGTCACCGTTAGCGGCGACGCTGACCGTGAACACCAGCAGGTTGGTGGTGGCCGTGCGGCCTTCGACTACACCGCCGTTAAGCGACAGGTTCACTGCCTCGCCGGTGGCTGTGTCGGTCAGTCCCGAAGGGCCGGCCGTCATGCCCAGCGCATAGGTCAGCGTACCCGCACCATCAGCGCCAAACGCCGAGCTGAAGTTGGCGGTAAAGCTCTGGGTGGCGTCGGTTGTCAGCACCGTTTCGTCTACCGTCAGCGTTGGCTCGTCGCCGGTGGTGCTGATGCTTGGCCCATCGTCCTCGAACACCAGGTTCTGGCCGATGTTGAGGGTTGCCTGGGCACTGTCGCCGTCCTTGTCGGTGATGGTCGCGGTCAGGGTCACCAGATCGTCCGAGCTCAGGCTCGTCGCGTCATCGGGATCGGTGGCATCGGGATGCACCACGGCGCGCAGCTGGTCGAGGGTGACGTCACCGTTGGCGGCGACGCTGACCGTGAACACCAGCAGGTTGGTGGTGGCCGTGCGGCCTTCGACTACACCGCCGTTAAGCGACAGGTTCACTGCCTCGCCGGTGGCTGTGTCGGTCAGCCCGGAAGCACCCGCCGTCGCGCCCAGTGCATAGGTCAGCGTACCCGCGCCATCAGCGCCGAACGCCGAGCTGAAGTTGGCGGTAAAGCTCTGGGTGGCGTCGGTTGTCAGCACCGTTTCGTCCACCGTCAGCGTTGGCTCGTCGCCGGTGGTGGTGATGCTTGGCCCATCGTCCTCGAACACCAGGTTCTGGCCGATGTTGAGGGTCGCCTGGGCACTGTCACCGTCCTTGTCGGTGATGGTCGCGGTCAGGGTGACCAGATCGTCCGAGCTCAGGCTCGTCGCGTCATCGGGATCGGTGGCATCGGGATGCACCACGGCGCGCAGCTGGTCGAGGGTGACGTCACCGTTAGCGGCGACGCTGACCGTGAACACCAGCAGGTTGGTGGTGGCCGTGCGGCCTTCGACTACACCGCCGTTGAGCGACAGGTTGACTGCCTCGCCGGTGGCCGTGTCGGTCAGCCCGGAAGCACCCGCCGTCACGCCCAGCGCATAGGTCAGCGTACCCGCGCCATCAGCGCCGAACGCGGAGCTGAAGTTGGCGGTAAAGCTCTGGGTGGCGTCGGTTGTCAGCACCGTTTCGTCCACCGTCAGCGTTGGCTCGTCGCCGGTGGTGGTGATGCTTGGTCCGTCGTCCTCGAACACCAGGTTCTGGCCGATGTTGAGGGTTGCCTGGGCACTGTCACCGTCCTTGTCAGTGATGGTTGCCGTCAGCGTGACCAGATCGTCCGAGCTCAGGCTCGTCGCATCATCGGGATCGGTGGCATCGGGATGCACCACGGCGCGCAGCTGGTCGAGGGTGACGTCACCATTGGCGGCGACGCTGACCGTGAACACCAGCAGGTTGGTGGTGGCCGTGCGGCCTTCAACCACGCCACCGTTGAGCGACAGGTTGACTGCCTCGCCGGTGGCGGTGTCGGTCAGCCCGGAAGGGCCGGCCGTCACGCCCAGCGCATAGGTCAGCGTACCCGCGCCATCAGCGCCGAACGCGGAGCTGAAGTTGGCGGTAAAGCTCTGGGTGGCGTCGGTTGTCAGCACCGTTTCGTCTACTGTCAGTATTGGCTCCGTGCCGGTGGCGCTGACGCTTGGTCCGTCGTCTTCGAAGATCATCTTGGAGCCGATTTCGGCGATCGTAGTAGAGGTATCGCGCAGCGTGAAGCCACCGATATCAAAATCGGCGTGGTCATTGCCCCTGGCGTCGACGGCCGCCCCGTTCTCGATGAGTACGCGGTTGTGATCCGCCGTAGTGGTGTACTCAATCTGGTAGCCGGCCAAAACACCGGTGACGGTTGCAACCCCACCAGTAAAGGTAATGGCAATGGACGGATCATTCACCGAACCGTCTGAATTCTCGATCACCTGCCCGGTGCTGATGTTGGTGACGAGCACATTGGTGATGGCAACTGGCGTATCGTTTGCATAGCCGTTGACGAAATTCACGCCAGGTTCAGCAGCGGTGTTGAATGCGCTGATTTTGACCACCGCACTCTTGCCGCCTTGCAACTGCACGACGTCGAAACTGGCCGACGTCGAATTGAAGACGCCGGTAAAGTCGATGTTGGATTCAACATCTGCTTCGGTCTGACTCAGGTTGGGAACGGTCACATTCTGCCTGGCGCCCGTGACGAACGAAAAGCGGATGCCTTCCTGTTCCGTAATCATCTGGTTGTTGGTGCCGATGGTGGTCGGGCCACCACCCTGGCTGGTATTGATCGTGTCGCCAGTGTTGATATTGGCGCCGCTCGACTGGTCTGCGGGGTTCTTGCCGGTGGCGATGATGGTGGTATCCGTGATCCGCACGACACCATCGACCGTTTCAGTTGTCGGGTTCGCTTTCGTGAACATCAAAAAGAGGTTCTGACCGGAGGGCGCACCGGCGAGACTGAATCCCTGGTCCTGGGTAGCTCCGATGAACACCTTATCCAGCAGATTGAGCGAATCATCGGGGTTTGTAGCATCTGGATGCTTGAGCGGTTGGTATTCCACGGTCCAGATCTTGCCGCCGGTGACCGGCGATCCGGTTTCTTCGATATAGGCGGCGAACACGATGGCGCCATCTGCGCCCCCGGCTCGGCCCAGAAGAATGTTGTTGTTCGTATCGGTATAGAGAAGGATGCTGGTGCCATCGAGGGTATCCAGTCCGCTGTCCACGCCATTAAGCGGTGCGCCAGCGCTGTCGACGAAGCTGATGTCGCTAATGCTTCCTCCACCGGTGATGGTGAACGCATTGCTGCCTGTGTCGCCCGCGGCACCGGTATAGCCACTCAGTGCTGCACCCGTTGCAGTACCTGCCCCAAGGGCGGTCAAACGGGTAGCGAAGGTGGAGGGCAGGGAGGCCACTAGAATGTCGTTGTCGTCAGCGTCTCCTGCAGGGGTTGGCGTGGCGGCGGCGTTCTGTAACCCGGCCGTCTCGTCCAGCACAACGTCCTCGCCTGTGATTGCAATAGCCATGATTTTTCTCCCGAGCAATTGCGGTCATTGAGGTCTGACCATTGACCTCTACAACTATGACCAAACGCCCGGAATTGCACATTGGCCGATACTCCCAAACGGGGTAGGAGTTTCGGCCTAGTCGTCTTCGTCGGTGGTCTGCCGCAGGGTGCCCAAGGTGATGCGAGCGTGCGGATCGCCTATTGGAACTGCAAAAAACAATGCGAGGGTGACTTGCGCCACCCTCGCATTTTTCACGCGTGCGATGCCTCAGACGCTGCCAATAACGATGTCGCTAGTCACAAGATCGACCCCGACCAAGGTGATGGTCGTGACTTGTCCGCCCGTTTCGGTGACCGACACGATGCTGTCTGAGCTGCTGTTGTCGATCTGGACAACCGCGTTCTGGTCGCCGTTGAGTACCAGCGTGTCTCGCAGGTCTGCGCCCGCATCGAAGCCGGTGACCTGGTACAGGTTCTCGGTGAATGACAAGTCGACGTTGAAGGCATCAGCCTCACCGCCCGTACCCACCAGCGTGTAGTCGAAAGATCCGGTCAAGTCGTTGGCGAACAGGTTGGCATCGAACGTACTCGTCGCCGAGTCCCCATCCCTGTCCGTCACCGTCGCGTTGAATGTCAGCTGGATATCACTGGCCAGGCTCTCGGTCTCCTGAATGAACTGGATCACCGGGATCTTGATCGTGCCCAGGCCCATCGTGAGCTGAACAGCGTCGATCAGCGTCGCATCCGCCTTCTCGATGACGAAGGACGTCTGTCCTCCGGCCTCCGAGGTCAGATCAGCGGCAAGAACCTTCGTCGGCGAACCCGACGTGGTGCCGTCCGCGTAGAAGATCGTGTAGTACAGCTCTTCCGTTGCCGGGTTGTACCCCTGCACCGAGTTGTCGATGAACACTTTCATGCTCGACAACAAAGACTCGGGATTGATGACGAAACTCTCGTCACCCACGGATTTGGAGTCATTGGGGTCAGCGCCATTGATGCCTGGTATTGTGTTTCCATCCAGGTTGTTGTTGCCAATACCGATGCCGGACGTGCTGACGTTCATGTTCGCGGCGCCGATGAACGCAAACCCGCCACTCTCTATCTGTGCTTCGGTGAGGTCGGGCGCTCCCAGTCCGATGGCGGAAAAGATGTCGCTTGAGGAAGTGGTCGCAGTAACACCAAAAAAGACAATCTCCTCAGATGGCGAAGGAATAGTCGGCGGATCCTGCTCTGGAATCAACAAGGTGCGCACGGGGTCCGGGCCGCCGGCACCGAGGGCGCCATCGGCACTGCTGAGAACGACCGTCGAACTGAAGCCTTGAACCAGGTCCAGTACATAGCTGCCATCGGCCAAGGCACTCAGCGTGTAGTCGATGGTGGTATCCGTCGTGGCGGCGTTGTTGTCGAAATCGCCAGTCAAGGTCCCGACGAACTGGTACGTGCCATTGCCATCCGGTGAGGGTGATTGCTCGGTGAGTGTGGCGGTCCCCGTCGTGGTGGTGTTGTCTGGCCTGACGAGGGTGAACGAGCTATTCACCGAAATATCCAGACCGTTCGCATCCAGCCCGTCGGCGCCGGCCGAATGACTCCAGTACCCGGTTTGTGGCAGGACGCTGCCAGTGCCGATCAGGTTGCCAAAGGCGAGTGCAGGGCCGTCATCTTCGAAGATCATCCTGGAGCCGATTTCGGCGGTCGAAACAGCGGTTTGGAGCAGCGTGAAACCACCGATATCAAAATCGGCGTGGTTATTGCCCCTGGCGTCTAAGGCCGCCCCGTTCTCGACGAGCACGCGGTTGTGATCCGACGCTGTGGTGTATTCAATCTGGTAGCCGGCCAAAACGCCGGTGATGGTTGCAACCCCACCCGTAATGCTGATGACAAGGGCCGGATCAGTCACCAATACGCCTGAATTGAAGACGCGCACATTGGTGACGGCAACCGGCGTATCGTTCGCATAGCCGTTGATGAAGTTCTCGCCAGGTTCAGCCACGGTGGTGAATGCGCTGATTTTTACCACTGCACTCTTGCCGCCTTGCAACTGCACGACCTCGAAGCTGGCCATCTTCGCGTTGAAGACGGCGGTAAAGTCGATGTTGGATTCAACATCTGCTTCGGTCGGACTCAGGTTGGGAATGGTCACATCCTGTCTGGCACCGGTGACGAACGAAAAGCGGATGCCATCCTGTTCCGTAATCATCTGACTGTTGGTGCCGAAGGTGGTCGGGTTAGCCGCCTGGCTGGTAATGATCGTGTCGCCAGTGTTGATATTGGCGCCGCTTGACTCGTCTGCGGGATCTTTACCGGTGGCGATGATGGTGGGATCCGTGATCCGCAAGACACCACCGTCGTCGACAACGGTCGGGTTCGCCTTCGTGAACATCAGGAACAGGTTCGCACCGGAAGGCACACCGGCCAGACTGAATTCCAGGTCCTGACTGGTTCCGATGAACACCTTATCCAGCAGATTGAGCGAGTCATCAGGATTCGTTGCATCTGGATGCTTGAGCGGTTGGTATTCCACGGTCCAGATCTTGCCGCCGGTGACCGGCGATCCGGTTTCTTCGATATAGGCCGCGAACACGATCGCGCCGGTAGCGCTCCCGGCTCGGCCCAGAAGGATGTTGTTGTTCGTATCGGTATAGAGAAGGATGCTGGTGCCATCAAGGGTGTCCAGTCCGCTGTCCAGGCCATTGAGTGGTGCGCCAGCGCTGTCGACGAAGCTGATATCGGTAATGCTTGCTCCGTCGGTGATGGTGAATGCATTGCTACCTGTGTTACCCACGGCACCGGTATAGCCACTCAACGCTGCACCTGTTGCGGTACCGGCACTCAATGCGGTCAAACGGGTTGAGAAGTCCGAGGGCAGGGATGCCACCAGAATGTCGTTGTCGTCAGCGTCTCCCGCAGGGCTTGGCGTGGCGGTGGTGTTCTGCAATCCGGCCGTTTCGTCCAGCGAAACGTTCACGCCGGTGATTCCAATAGCCATGATCTTTCTCCGGAGCAATTATGGTCATCGAGGGCTGACCATTGAACTTTGCAATTTTGACTAAGCACCGGGGATTGCGCATCGGCCGATACTCCCAGGCGGGGTGGGAGTTTCAGACTACCTGGGAGGGGGAGACGGGATGAGGCGCGAGGGCGCGACGTGGCATTTTCCGTTTATAAATTGTTCGAGCCTGGGATAAATCCACGCGTTTAACCATGCGTGTTTAAAGACACTCCGTGTTACTTCCTGAAGGGCTACAAGACCTTGCGCCGTTACCTACGGTTAAGCCAGAATCCGCCGGCTTGTGCGCCGATGGCCCGGGCTCTATCGTTTCCCTGTCACTGAAATCAGTGATCGGGTTTGGTAGCCCGGTTTCGTATCACGGCGCATTGCGTCACCTTTTATGGTGGTCATGCGCGGGGTCCTTTCGAGGGCGCCGGGAACTGATACGACCGGTCTACCAACCCGCGTATGGCCACCACCCTTCGTTGGTAGCGAGTGTGATGGCTCTTCTTAATAAACTCGTATCAGGAGTTTGATCTATGTTCAAAGTAACGCCCAATCCACCGGAGACTGATCCGGCATCCCCGTACGAATCCCTCGATTCAAAAAAACTCAACGAAGCCGCCGAGCGCGCCCTCGATTTCTACCTCAATCCGGCAGCCATCATGAACAACACCCCACGCAAACCCAGCACCATGTACATGGTTGCGCCGGATGTCGACCATGAAGCCTTGCTGGTTCAAACGTGTGAGAACCTGGCGTCGGCCAGTGTCATGGCCAGCGACATTGCTGCATTGGTGGAGGGCACGCACCGTCATACTCTGCTGGCGCTTCAGCAGGTCATCATGCTGGGGGAACTGGCGGTGAATCGAATGCTGGATAACTTCGTTCCACCCAAGTAATCGCTCAGCCCTTTACCGAGAGGCTTGCCCCTCGGTAAAGGGTTTTGATGGCTCACAACGACGTTCTGACCACCAATGGACAATCAACCGGCTGGGCACCCTCTACCTCAAGGGCCTCGATCAGGTGCCGGGCCGCATTGCGACCGATCTCGTAGTACGGCAATTGCACCGTGGTCAGCGGCGGGATGAACAGTTCGGCGATGCCGATCATGTTGTCATAGCCGAGCACGGCGACATCGGCGGGAATTTTCAGGCCTCGGCCCAACAACAGCTGATAGGCACAAAAGGCAATCCGGTCGTTGCCACAGATCAGGATGTCGAATTGCGGGCGACCCTCGATGATGTGCCGGTCGAGGATGGCTGCAGTTTCACCATAGGCGTCATGATCGGAAAGGTCGTATTGCAGGAGTGCGTCAGGCGCAAGGCCAAATGCCTGGCAGGCACGCTGCAGGCCTTTTTGTCGCAAGCCCCAGGCCAGGCTCTGTTTGGGCAGATTGATGCACAGAGGGCGCCGATAGCCTTGGCTCAACGCGTGATGTACGGCTCGATACTGCCCCGTTTCGTCATCGGGCACATAACTGACCAGGCGACTGTCATCTGCCAGGCAATTGGCGAGCACCAGGGGTTTGCTCTTCAAGCGTTCGGGAATGCACACCTGGCGAAATCCCATGGCGCTGAAGATCAACCCGTCGGGACGGTGCGACAGCATCAGGTCAATGTTCTGGTCGGTTGGCGGGTTGCTCAGCAGGTTGAGGATGAATACATTCCAGCCCGCCTGCTGCGCGGTCTGTTCGATGGACAGCAGCAACTCGACCGCGAACGGTGTGGTCGCGGTGTCCAGTGCGAACACTCCGATGGTGCGTGACTGGAGGTTGTCGCCGCGCATCTTGCGCGCCGACAGGCTCGGTACGAATTGCAGTTCGTCAATGGCGCGACGCACCCGCTGAAGGGTTTCGGGGCTCAGTTTTTCCGGATTATTGAGCGCTCGAGAAACCGTCATCAGGGACACGCCGGCCAGCTGTGCAACGTCTTTCACTGAAGTCATGCGAGGCGAGGCCGGTCAGGTTGACGCAGGATCATGACACAGGGCCCGGGTTTCTCGCGACTCGAATGACGCCGCTCACAGCCATCCCGAGGCCAGAGGCCATGCCTTGGGAATCGAGACACGGCCGCCACTCCCATTGGCAAACAGCTTCACGCCCAGGCTGTCGGGCCGTGGATAGAGCCGACTGCTGAGGCTGAAGCGCCCGTTTTCGTCGAACACCTCGATGGACGAGCGATCGAGGAACACCCGCAGTTCCAGTCGCTCTTGTGTCGGATCTATCGACACGCTGCGCTGGCCGGTGACTTGCGCACCCGCGCGGCTGCGGTCAAGCACCAGACGCTGCAGCGACGCATCGTAGTAAAGCAGGGTTTCTTCATGACCATCGTCGCTGCAGCGCAAGGCGATTCCGAGGTGGCCGCTGGTGCAGCCGCGCAAATCCAGATGCACATGGATTTCGAGCATGTCTCCATTCACTTCCGGCACCCACCGGCTTCCCGAACCCTCCCACCAAGACACGCCCGGCAATGGCGCCATGCGCAGAGCGGTGAGCTCCCGTGCCGGGTACACGCAAAGCCGATCGGCGTGCAGTTCAAGTTCGCGCGGCACACCGAGCATGCCGCACCAATGATGGGCCTGGCTCGGCATCGGGCTTTCCCACATGTCGAGCCACGCCCACACAAGACGCCGGCCATCGGCGGCCAGAAGCGTTTGCGCGGCATAGAAATCGTGGCCGTTATCCAGCTCGATAAAAGGCCCGCCGGTGAAGTGCCATTGACTGTCGAGTCGGCCCACTCGATAACCGGTCTGGTATTTGTTGAGCCGTTCATAACCCTCGGGCTGCATGCCCTGAGGGGAGTACAGCAGTACATCGCGCCCGTTCAGCCGGAACAGGTCCGGGCACTCCCACATATAGCCATCGCCCTCGCTGCCGCTGGACACATAGTCGAGGAATTCCCAGCTATGCAGATCCGTGGAACGGTACAGCGGCAGCAACGGCACATCGCCCAGACGCGCGCCGGCAATCAGGTACCAGCCGTCATCCTCCTGCCATACCTTGGGGTCGCGAAAGTGCATGATCGTGTCTTGCGGTGCGGTGTCGATGACGGCGCCATGCTTGACGAACTGGATGCCGTCGGTGCTGGTGGCCAGGCACTGGACTTGACGGATGTAGCGTTCGTCACCCACTTCCCCCAGCCAGGTGTGCCCGGTGTAGATCAGTGCCAGGGTATCCCCGCACACCACGGCGCTACCGGAAAAACAACCGTCACGATCGAAGTCATCGCCGGGCGCCAGCGCAATGGGCAGATGCTGCCAGTGGACCAGATCGGCGCTCTTGGCATGCCCCCAATACATCGGGCCCCATTTCGCGTCGAAGGGGTGGTGTTGGTAGAACACATGGTATTCGCCACGAAAGTACACCACCCCGTTAGGGTCGTTCATCCAGCCCGCGGGAGGGGCAAGATGATAACCGGGTCGATAATCATCGGTGACGCGAGACAGGCCGTCACTCAGCGCATGCTGCGCAATTTCAAGGGCAGCGGACATTGGAACACTCGTGGAATTCAAAGACACAGTCATAGGGCGCTTGCTCGTGCCGAGCGCAGAGGGACGCCAGCCGGCAGCGTTTCAATGGCGTGTGGGTGACGGCTCAAGGCCACGCCGTCGGCGTCGAACAGGTGCAGGTTGTCGAGGTCCAGCAGCAGCTCAACCCGATCGCCCGCTTGCCATCCGGCGCTGACCTCGCAACGACAGATCAGTGGCTCGTCCTGACCTGTCTCGAGGTGCACATAGGTTTCGCTGCCCAGGTATTCGACCGCGGTCACCACGACGCCGGCGGTTCCATCAGCTGCTTTGAGCGACACGTGTTCCGGGCGAATCCCCAGGCTCAGCGGCGTGCCTGCCGCCAGGTTCGAGCTGTCGAAGGGCAGGGATGTGATACCCCAAACGAGGGTGTCGACCAGGCTGGTTTCGCCTGGCGTCTGCAGGCGCGCCGACAGAAAATTCATTCTGGGCGAACCGAGAAAACCGGCGACAAAGCGGCTGGCCGGGCGCTCATAGAGTTCGCGCGGTGAACCGACCTGTTCTACGCGACCGCCATTGAGCACGACAATTTTGTCGGCCAGGGTCATCGCTTCAACCTGATCGTGGGTGACGTAGATCATGGTCGAGCCGAGTCGATCATGCAGTCGGGCGATTTCGTTGCGCATCTGCACCCGCAAGGATGCATCCAGGTTGGAAAGCGGTTCGTCGAACAACAGAATGTCCGGCTCCCGCGCCATGGCTCTGCCCATGGCCACACGCTGACGCTGCCCACCGGAGAGTTCCTTTGGCTTGCGTTGCAGCAGTTTGTCCAACTGCAGGATTTGCGCAGTTTTCAGCACGCGCTCGCGCAGGCTGGTCTTGTCCGTCTTGGCCAGTTTGAGACCAAAACTGATGTTGTCGTAGACGCTCATGTGCGGGTACAGCGCATAAGACTGAAACACCATGCCGACGCCACGCTCGCGCGGCTCCAGGTCGTTGACCCGACGCCCGTCGATCAGCAGGTCGCCGCCGCAGATCGAGTCCAGGCCGGCGATCAGTCGCAGCAGGGTCGATTTTCCGCAGCCCGAAGGGCCAACGAATACAACGAATTCACCCGCCGCGATTTCCAGGCTGACGTCGCGAAGAATACGCATGCCGCCCAATTGCTTGTTTACGTTGTCCAGTTTCAATTTGATCACGATGCTGTTCCTTGTCTTTGTTGGGCATCAACCCTTTAACGCGCCGGCAGTGAGACCGGAAACGATTCGGCGCTGGAAGATCAGCACCAGAATCACCAGTGGGACGGTGACCACCACCGATGCAGCCATCAACAACCCCCAAGGCAACTCATGGGGGCTGCCGCCGGAAATCAAGGCGATGGCGACCGGCACCGTGCGTTGGGTGTCGGTGAGGGTGAAGGTCAGGGCAAACAGGAACTCGTTCCACGCGGCGATGAAAGCCAATAAGCCAGTGGTGACCAGTGCGGGCCAGAGCAGCGGCAACAGCACGCGGGTCAGCGTGACCCAGGGTGAGGCGCCATCCATGATTGCCGCTTCTTCCAGTTCATGGGGCAGTTGCCCCATGAACGTGGTCAGCACCCAGACGGTGAAGGGCAGGGTGAAAATCGTGTAGCTCAGGATCAACGCCCAGGACGTGTTGTACAGGCCCAGCGCGCGGATCACTTCGAACAGCCCCGACAGCACCGCGACCTGGGGAAACATCGACACGCCAAGGACCATCATCAAGACCGTGCCACGCCCACGGAACTTCACCCGGCCCAAGGCATAGGCGGCGGTCAGGCTGAGGAACAGCGCCAATGTCACCACGCACAGTGCAACCACCAGCGAGTTGCCGATCGCCCGCAGGAATGAGGCTTGATTGAGTACCGCCGCGTAATTGGAGAAGTCGGGGTTCTCGATCCAGTAACTCACCTCGAACAAGGCGCTGGACGGTTTCAGCGACGTCACGATGGCGTAGTAGAAAGGGAAGACTGCATACAGCAGCAACACCCCGATCAGGCACCAGAACCCGAGGCGCAACAGGGCTTTTTTCAGTAGGCGCAGGTTCATGACCGGACCTCCAGTTGACGGCGTCCGAGGTAGAGATAAAGCAGGGCGATGACCGCAACCACCAGAAACAGCAGCGTTGAGGCCGCGCTGCCGTAACCGACGTCCTGGAACTCCACCAGGTGCTGGCGGGCATACACCGACATGCTCATGGTGCTCGATGAGTTCGAGGTCAGCACATAGATCACGTCGAACACCCGCAGCGAGTCGAGGATGCGGAAGATCGCCGCCACCAGCAGTGCGGGCATCAGCAGGGGCAGCGTGACACGCCAGAACACCTTCAGTGGATGAATGCCATCGACCCTGGCGGCTTCGTAGCAATCGCTTGGCAACATCTGCAATGCGGCCAACATCAGCAGCGTGACAAAAGGCACGGTCTTCCAGACGTCGACGATGATCACCGCCCACATCGACAGATCTGCATCCGCCGTCCAGGCCAGGGGCGCGTCAATCAGGCCGAGGCTGAGCATCAGGTGATTGATGATGCCGAACTGGTCGTTAAGCATCCATGACCAGATCTTCGCCGAGACAATGGTCGGAATCGCCCAGGGAATCAGAATCAACGCACGCACCAGAGCACGTCCGGTGAACTTGATGTTCAGCAGCAACGCCACCAGCAGCCCCAGTACGACTTCCAGTCCCACCGACACCACCGTGAAATACAAGGTGTTGCGCACCGCATTCCACCATTGCGGGTCGACCAGAATGCCCGACCAGCTGGAACCGTTGTGGAACAGATAATTGCCAAAGCCTATGAAGGTTCCGCCACCGGTGTCCGCCAGGTTGGCGTCGGTCAGGCTGAACCAGAATGTGCGCAGTAGCGGCCAGGCTGCCACCAGGGCCAGACACAGCAACATCGGCGTCAGAAACAGCCAGGCGGCGCGCACTCGGCGACGTTGTACGGGCGTTTCCCTGGTGAGCAGAAGCTCATCACAGGGGGCATGGGTAGAAGAGACAGACATGGTGATTTCCTTCCTTGTGGCTTACCAGTTCCGGCGTTTGATGCGCGTGAGTTCGCTTTCCAGTTCCGCCAGCGCCTGATCGACAGGCAACTCGCCCGCCAGCACGCCATGCACTCGATCGAAGAACGCATTGGAGACCCGTGGATAGCGATCGGCAGTGATGGAGGCGGGGCGCATGACCCCATCGTTGAGAATGCTGTGCAGCTGCGCGTAATAAGGCATGGCCGCGAGCAGTTCGGGGTCTTGATACAGCGACTCGATAACCGGGTTATAGGCGCCTATCAGGGCACGATGTTTTTGCTCTTGAGCGCTGGTCAGGTAGCTCACCAGTTCTGCGGCAAGTTTTGGATGGGCGCTGTAACGCGATACCGCCAGGCCCCAGCCACCGAGGGTGGATGCATGGGTGCCGGTCTCGCCGCCACGGGGCAGGGGAGCAACCCCGACCTTGTCTTTTACGGCACTGTCCTGACCTTGGACCAGGGCCCAGACATACGGCCAGTTACGCATGAACAGCGCATTGCCCGACTGGAATACGCCACGGCCTTCTTCCTCGGTGTAATTGAGCACGCCGCGCGGGGAGATGTCTCCGACCCAACTTTTCGCCAGGGTCAACGCTGTTCTTGAGGCCTGACTGTTGACCACGATGTCGCCTCGTGAATTGACCAGCCCGCCTTCCGGTTGGCTGCTGATCCACTCCAGCGCATTACACGTCAGGCCCTCGTAGGCGCGCCCTTGAAAGATGTAACCCCACGCATTGGGGTTCCCGGCAGTGCGCTCGGCCTGTTGAATATTCCTGGCGGTAGCGGTCATTTCCTCCCAGGTCCGGGGAACCTGCTGGTTGTACTTCTCGAGCAAGTCCTTGCGGTAATACAGCAGGCCCGAGTCGGTGAACCACGGCATCGTCACCAGCCGTCCGTTTACGGTGGCGTTATCCACCTGTGCCTGGAAATAGCCCTGGGTCGCGTTGGCGGGAAGCACCTCGCGCAGATCCAGCAGATGTTTGGCCAGCATCCCCGGCCACACCATATCGATTTGAATGATGTCGATGTCGCTGGACTGCGCACTGAGGATCTGTTGGTAGAACGACAATCGCTCGGTTGCCGAGTTAGGCGTGGAAACCACCTCGACGTTATTGCCGGTCTGTTTCGACCACGCCTGGACAGCCTCTTTGCAGAGTTGTAACTCCGCACCCACCGCCCCGCACGAGATCGTCAAATCGGCTGCGCTCGAGAGGGATGGAAGCCCGGCGCAGAGGGTGAGCAGTGCTGCTGGAAGAAGAGATCTGAGCTGTTTCATAAAGCCCTCTTTATTTTTGTTTTTAGAAAAGTTAACGTTAACATCGCCAAATGTAGCAGCGTATTTGCGATGAGGCATCCTTTTTTTCGTGGATTTTGACAATTAACAATTCACGAAAAAAAGGCCGGTCGCAGGACAGAAAAATAAAAACAAAACAGGAAATCCCCCATGCAGAAAGCATCAAGCTGGCTACTCGCAGGCGTACTCGGCACCTCGGCGGCCACCTCTCAGGCCGCGACCCTGGAACAACGAATGGCCGCGTTTGAAGCGCGTGCCGCCGCTGCGGAAAAACGCGCCGCCGCAGCCGAGCAGCAAACCCAGGCACTCGCCAGGGAATTGCAGCAGATCAAACTGGCGACTCCCGCCTTGCAGCCGGCGGCGTCCACTACAGCCGCCACTGCGGCCCCCACTCTGGACACCCGGCTGGCAAAACTCGAAGCCCGTCAGCAAAGCATGGAAAAGCAAGACAGTAGCGGACACCTGACTGACGGTTTCAGCTTCAAGGGCTATGCCCGCTCCGGATTGCTGATCAACGATGGGCTGGGTGGTGGTCGTGGCGGCCCTTACACAACGCCTGCCGGTTCAGTCGGTGGTGCCGTCGGGCGACTCGGTAACGAAGACGACACCTACATGCGCATAGACCTGTCGAAAGAGATGTATGCGCAGAACGGCACCCGATCCAAATTCACCGTGTCCATCGCCGACGGTGTGGAAAGCTCCAACGACTGGACCGCCGACGAGAGCAATCTGAACGTGCGTCAGGTGTTTACCGAGCTCGATCATCTCGCCGCCTTCAAGGGCAACTCAGTGTTCGAGAACTCCACCCTGTGGGCTGGCAAACGATTCGACAGAGACAACTTCGATATCCACTGGCTGGACTCGGACGTCGTCTATCTGGCTGGCACTGGAGGTGGAATCTACGACGTGCAGATGAACAAGAACTGGCGCTCGAATTATTCCTTGATGGGGCGTAACTATGGGGATTTCAGTGAGGGCGGTGTCAATGCCGATGTGGAAAGCTACATCCTGACCTCCAACCAGTTCTTCGATAATGGTCAGTGGCAGTGGATGTTCAATGGCATTGGCTCAAAGAAAAACGACTTTGGCACTCGCACCAATGAAGCGGGCCTGACGCCTGCGGATTCCGGCTTGCACAGCATGCTGGCCAATCATCAGAAAAACTTTTTCGGCCGCGAAGGCTTCTTTAAAACAGCGCTGCTCTACGGGCAAGGTCTGGGGGCAGAGGTCAAGAACATCGGTGCGGATGGCGAGCTGATCGACGATGCCCGTGCGCTGCGTCTGGCCCTTTACGGCGAGACGCCCATTGCACCCGGCTGGCGCATAGGCCCCAGTTTGCTGGCCGAACAAAGCAAGGACAGATACGTCAAGGGTGACGACTACCGCTGGATGACGTTGAACGTGCGGTTGGCCAATGAAATCAACAGCAATTTCGAGATGGCCTACGAGATGAGCTGGCAAACCATGGACCTCGACCCCAAGGGCTACCTGCAACGTAATGCGGTCGATGGTAACTTCTGGAAATTCACGATTGCCCCGACATTCAAACCTGACGTTGGAGACCTTCTCACCCGTCCGGAATTGCGAGTATTCGCAAGCCTGATGAACTGGTCTTCGGATCTGGACGGATACAGTTCCACAGACAACTTCGGCAAGTCGGACTTCAACGCAGGCGGTGTATGGCAGTACGGCATACAGATGGAAACCTGGTTCTGATATCTGCTTCATCTGTATAGGAGCCAGGCTTGCCGGCGAAGGCGTCTTTGAAAGCGCCTTCGCCGGCAAGCCTGACGCCTACGAAGCGTTCATGGGGCGGTTCTTCCACGTTGAATCACGATGGGCGGCTCGATCAGTTCCAGTTCGAGCGCCCCCGAGGCTGGCACGAATCGCGGGCCAGTGCTTTCAGGCGTTGCCCGCAACCTCCAGGTGCGCTGCACCTTCGCCAGTTTGGCGACTCCCGATCCCAGGGACCAGCGCCGGCAGACCTTCTCCAACTTGAGTGGGTAAATGGTCAGTTGGTCACCTTTGAAGTGCATGCGCAGGAAACACTTGTGGTCGGCGATGCACTGCGAGGAAAAAACCGCCTCGCTATGTAGCCCCCAAAAGGTATTGCCCATCACTATCCAGGCTCCGAACAACAGGCCTCCCAAACTGCCGCCGAGCACCAGCGTCTCCGCCAGGAACAACACAACCTGGTGCAGGTTTTCAACCTCCAACTGCAGGTAGTGGATGTTGACACGGCCCATCAGCCACAGCAGTCCGATCGCCAGTCCCAGATGAAGGACCCCGTGAACAGCTCCGATGGCATAAGCGAGCTTTCGGGTGCGCTTGACCCCGGCAGCTGAGAACACGGCACAACCCAGCACAATGATCACGGCGAACATCACCGACGAAGGACTGTGGGACAAGACCAGGAGCAGATGTCGCCAGACTTCGCTGATGTTGGGAATAGACGCTTGGAGGTCAGACAACACGTCCATCAGGCTGCGATTGCCTCGTGCCGGGTGGGGCACCGTGCTGGCGCTTTGTACCATCCAGTCGAACAGCAGGTACAAGATGGCCAGCATGGCGCAGAACGAGAGATTGCGGGTAGGTAGCCGCCATGCCCGATTACGCAGTTGCTCGGAGGTCTTTTTGGCCGGGTAGACCGCTGCCAGCTCGTAATGCTGGCGGGTTCCGCCAACGTTGATCGGCTTGGGCGGATCGGGAAGGTGATGGGTGGCATTCAAGAAGGCGCCACCGCCTCCGCAGGTGATGCGCTGCGGCGCCTGGGTGCCCGCTTTTGGCTGATAGCGCGCGTAGTGGTGTGAGTCTCCGGCCAACACTACCGCGAGGTGGTCACCCAAGAGTTCCTCGATCTCGCGCAGGCTGCGAAAGCGCGGCGTCTGGGTTTCGATCGAGGGCAAGGCCTTGCTCTCCTCGCGTGCCAGCCGTTCGGCCTCATCCACCCAACTCGGCTCGGGTGTGCAGAGGATCACGCGATCGCCTGGCTGCAATTTGGCGTGCATCTGCTGGAAGTATTGCTTCTGCTGTCGGTCGATCATGGATTCAAACTGCAGATCCAGGCCCCAGACCCACCAGCCATTGGGCAACTGCAGCACATAGTAACCGGTGCGCTGGCGGGTTTCCCAGGCGCCGATGGGCTTCTGCTCGCAAAACAGTTGGGAGAAACCGCGCAGACCGTCATACCAATCGTGGTTGCCAGGCGTCGCCAATATCCACGGCGCACCCGGCTGCCGTACGGGCTGGGCCTGGTCACCAGGGCGCCCCTTGGGTACCGGCGCGGGAAATGCGGCGCGGAAGGGATCGAGGAAGCGGGTTCGATACCCGTTGCCGGCCGGTGTGGGATAGACCTGATCGCCGCCGAGCAGCAGCACGTCGCCGCGCGGTAATGAGAGCTGGTGTTCCGACAACTCGACAGCATTGCTGACACACAGCGCCATCGAGTAGGTAGAGTCCCAGCCATCGCCGGTATCGGCCAGATAATCGACCCACACGTCACCGTCGGCAACCACCTGGATGGGCGGGTTAGAGTCCCGAGGGTTGAGCATCGCCAGCACTTCGCGCGGGTCGGCGAAGGCTCCCATTGTGGTGGCAACGGCCGTTTGTAAGCCCGTGCGCATCAGCTGCAACGGGCCTAGCCAATTGACCATCGCCTCCTGGGTGTAAAGCTCGATGCGGCTATTGAGCGTGGGAGATTGGGTGGAACGGGTCATGGCGAGGGGCGGAGTGTGCGGCGTATGCACCTCTCCAGCGCGAAACTCAATCGAATGCTCCTTCATCATCCAGCCTCCATTGCTGTAACGAGTTCAGGTACCTCAAAAGGGTGATCTTTTGTCGGTCGATTCAGAATAGGTCAGTTACGCGATGGCTGCCGATTCATAGCCTGTAGGAGAGGCTGTCGTGAACGGTTCCCGAGAACGTTGTCTCTACCGGCCCGATGAGAAAGACAGGTCCCACGCCATCCCATTGAACCGTTACGGTGCCACCATCACATTCAACCTCAACGCAATGGTCTAACAAACCACGACGAATTCCGTTAACAGCGGCGCCACAAGAGCAGGAGCCTGAGCCGAGTGGAATCCCGCCCCCGCGCTCCCAAATGCGCAATCGAATGTGCTTTCGATCAATGATCTGGACGAAATGCACATTCGTCTTGAGGGGGAATAGAGGGTTGGTTTCAATGGTTGGTCCGAGGGTCGCAATATCGACGGCGGTTAGATCATCGACGAAATAGGTGCAGTGCGGATTGCCCATACTGGTCGCTGCTGGGGCACCCGCCAGTGGTAAAACAGCCGTATCCAGTTCCAGCGCCAGGGGAATTTCCGACCAGCCGAAAAGCGGTTCTCCCATGTTGACGGAAATCGCACCGCTTGAGGTTCGCTCACACGTGAGTAGGCCACGGTTGGTTCGCAGCGTTATCGACGTAGTATTTGATTCGCGCATCAGCATATCCGCGGCCCCCCGCGTTGCGCTGCCACACACATCCAGGGTGGAGCCATCGGCATTCCAGAACATCAGGCGCGCAACGGCATCATCGCAATTGAGCAGAACCGCGAGTTGGTTGAACCCGATTCCTCGGTACCGATCACCCATTCGCCGAGCCATGGTGCTTGTCATTGGATTGGCCGAATTTCGCGAGTCCACGATGACGAAGTCATCGCCATTGGCGTGCATTTTATGAAAACTCAGCGGCATAAAGGGATCCTGTCGACCAGGCATGGAAGGCTACCCAGCCCCAATCGCATAAAAATGGACCCGCCAGAATAACGGGTCCGAAAGGGATCAGAGTTTCGGCATCTGCCCGATGCGCCCGAACATTTCGGTCACGATCTGCAGGTCCAGCAGGAACTGGTCGACAGTCTTGAACTCGTTGTCGTTGTGACCGGTGTACTTGACCTCGGGCCTGGCCAGGCCGAACTGCACGCCATTGGGCAACTCATGGACCGAAGTAGCGCCGGCAGAGGTGCCGAACTTGTGTTCCATGCCGAGGTTTTCGCTGGCCACGGCCAGCAGGGCCTTGACCCATTCACCCTCAGGGTTGCGGTGCATCGGCTCGGCGATCGAGTAGTCAAAGGCCGCCGCAATGTGGGTCTTCTTGCTCCAGGTGCCAAGCTTGTCGGCGATTTCGGTCTTGAGCACTTCCGGGGATTTGCCCTTGGGCACCCGCAGGTTGACCGCAAGTTTGAAGGTTTTTTCATCCATCCCGACGTAGGTCAGGGATGCGGTCAGCGGTCCCATGAAGTCATCGGAAAAGCCCACACCCAATTTGCCACCCAGGTAGTCCAGCCCCCAGTTGTCGGCGGCGTAGCGGGCGGCGTCGGTCATGTGGTTGTGCTTGAGCGCGATCTTCCCGTCGAGGCTGTTGATGAAGTCCAGCATTCTTGCCACCGGGTTGACGCCTGACTCGGGCTCGGAGGAGTGGGCGGAAACGCCGGTGACCGTCAGTTTGACGTCCTTGCCGACGACCTTGGCGCTCACCTCGAAGTTGCCGCCATTGCGCTTGGCATAATCGCTACCTGCCTTCTGCAGGCTGGCAGCCAATTCGGCGGGCTTGGCGGTCACCAGGGTGGCGACCGAAGTCGATGGAATCTGGTTGGTTGCCAGGCCGCCCGTCATTGCAACGATTTCGGCGCCTTGGCCCTGTGCGGCGCGCCGAGAAAAACTGGCCATGACGGTGCCGTAGCCTTTCTCGGCAATCACCACCGGGTAGCCGCCATCCAGCGCCAGGTTGTAGTTGGGCGTCGGGTTGTGTTCGAAGTAATAGGGGATGGCGTCGCCGGTGGTTTCTTCGGTGGTGTCTACCAGCAGCTTGAAATTCCTCGCCAGCGGCAGCTTCTCTTCCTTGATGATCTTCATGGCATAGAGCGCCACCACGATACCGTTCTTGTCATCCTCGGTGCCCCGGCCATACAGGCGGTCACCGACCAGAGTGACCTTGAACGGATCGAGTCGGGTGCCGTCTTTCAGGACCCAGTTCTCCGGCGTTACGGGCACCACATCGGTATGTGCGTGAATGCCTACGACTTCGTCGCCATCGCCTGCGAGGGAGATTTCATAGACGCGGTTGTCGATGTTGCGAAAATTCAGGTTGAACGCTTGGGCTAGGCCCTTGAGCTTGTCGGCGATCTTGATGAATTCGGGATTGTCGTGCTGAGCAACGCCGTCCACGCGGAAGGTCGGGATTGCCACCAGCTCGCGCAGGGTCTCGGTGGCAGCGTTGCCGTATTTCACCCGTGCATAGAGGCCCAGCAGGCGATGAATCTCGTTCTGTTGTTCAGCGGTAAGCGGCTTGTTGCCCTGGAAGGCACTGATTGCCGGGCCGAGATCGCTGGTGTGGGCAAGGTCGCTCTTGGCCAGGCGTCCCAGGAATTGCCTGAAATCGGTGACCGATGTGTCACTGAAAGTCTTGAGGATGGTCGCGCTCTGTTGCGGGGTGATGTTGGCGTGCGCTGACGTGGTGAACGACGAAAGGCTGGCCAGCATCAGGGTTGTCGCGGCCAGGTGCTTGAGTGAGAAATCCATTGTTGGGGGCATTCCTTTGCAGGCAGGTTGTAAGAAATATCTGGTCAATGAGTCAGAAACGTTTCCAAACTAACACCACGAGGGAGTGGTACGGGAGTCCCTGGAGGGGGATCTGTCGCACAAAAATGCAAAAGCGACGCAGAAACGAAAAAAACCGGGAAGCGAACAAAGCGCTTTTCATAGGAGCGAGGCAAGCCTGGCTTCTACAAAAAGCCCCCCTGGGCTTTCACATGTTCAAACGGTACTACCAATGCAACTCGAAGGTATTTTTAGCACCCGGCTGGATGCTGCTGCCCAAGCGTGCGCATTCGCGAGAAAGGGTGTCGTGCAGCCATTGATGGTCATCCCCTTCGGCGCGACAGATGCGAAAGCCACGCAAGTGAGTGGGGATCAGGTCCAGCGACTGCAGGTGCCCGTTCGGGTCCAGCGAGGCAAAGTACAGAAGCCCCAAGTCGCCGCGAAAGGCTGTGTGGCCCTCGATGCCTTCGTAATCGTTCAGCAGATCACCGCAGCCATAGAGAATCAGATGTTCGCGGTACACCTCGATGCCCTTGATGTGGTGTGAGGAATGTCCATGCACTACGTCAACTCCGGCTTCGTCGATCAAGGCATGGGCGAACCGAACCTGCTCGCGCGGGATATCGAACCCCCAGTTGCCGCCCCAGTGAATGGAGGCGACCACCAGGTCCCGCGGTTTTTTGCTCTGGAGAATCCGTTCGGCCACAGGACGCAGGCTGTGCATCGACAGATCTTCCAGACGCGCGACACCCGCGCGCCTGTCCGTGGCGGCCCAGTCCGGCGGTATGCCACTGTCAGGTGCGCCGAGGCCATACACCAACAAACGTCGCCCGCCAGGCTGCGGCAGCACGGCGGGTGCTTTGGCAGATTGCCGGTTGTGCCCGGCGCCGGCGCTGCACATGCCGTTGCTCGACAAAGTATCCAGCGTATCGGCCAGGCCGGCTGCTCCCCAGTCCAGCACATGGTTGTTGGCCAGCACGCAACAGTCGATGCCGGCTGCGCTGATGGCCGGGAAGTTCTCCGGGCTCATGCGGTAATTGATGCCTTTTGGTTCCGGTCGTCCGCGGCACGACACCGCTGTTTCCAGATTGATGATGCGTGCGTGTGGCTGGCGACGTTCGAACTCATCCAGCGCAGCGCCCCAGACATAGGTGAAATCGACGGGGAGGGGAATCGGGCCATTGAGTCTTTCTGCCAGCCGGACGTAAACGCCGGCATTCTTGACATAGTCTTCGTAAAGCCGCGGATCGCCAGGATGTGGCAGTACTGAGTCGATGCCGCGGGCGGTCATGACATCGCCGGCGAGAAACAGCTTCAGAGTATCGGTAACAGCCGCCATGGCACCCTCCGGCATCAAGAGTAAGCATCTGTTTTAAAACAAATATATTTTTGTGTTGGCCTTCCCAGACGAAGAGAAAGTTGATAAATTGCCGCCCGTTCTTGCAGCGGTCCTTACAGGGCTTGTAGCGCAAGGGCACTCGCTACAGATACAGGGGCGTCGCCAAGCGGTAAGGCAGCAGGTTTTGATCCTGCCATGCGTTGGTTCGAATCCAGCCGCCCCTGCCATTTTCCTGATACTCATCCAAGTATGGCCCCGCCGACAGGCAGTGCGGGAGTCCTGGAGAGTCGTCATACAGAAAACGCCAACGCCGATCCGGCCTGGCGTTTTTTTATGCCTGCAAATCCCTCTGGGTGACGCCTTTAACATTCAACCGTCTAGCGAGCGCAGCGAGCGCGGCGCCGTAGCGGCGCGCTCGCCAGTCACTCAGTGGGGCGCGCGAGGGATGGTCTTGAGCAGCTCTTCTGGGCTGATGTGGCCGACGACCTGCTGCACCACGCTGCCCGGTTGCGGCAGGTCAAGGATGTGCCCCTTCATCTTGCCGATCACGTGCATCTCGCAAGGCTTGCAGTCGAACTTCAGCGTCAGCACCTCATCACCATGCACCAGTTGCATCGGCGCGACTTTGGTACGCACGCCGGTGACGCCCTTGGCCTGTTTGGGGCAGAGGTTGAAGGAGAAACGCAGGCAGTGCTTGGTGATCATCACCGGCACCTCGCCGGTCTCCTCGTGAGCCTCATAGGCAGCGTCGATCAGCTTGACGCCGTGGCGGTGATAGAAGTCGCGGGCTTTCTGGTTGTAGACGTTGGCCAGGAACGACAGGTGCGAGTCCGGGTACACCGGTGGCGGCTCGGTCTCGGCCTTGCGACCACCACGAGGGTGGGCTTCGATGCGGGCCGTGGTCAGCGCTTCGATGACTTCGCGGCGCAAGGCCTTGAGCTGCGAGTTGGGAATGAAATACGCCTGCGGTGCATCCAGCTCGATAGCCGTGGCGTGGTACTGAGTAGTGCCCAGTTGGCCGAGCAGGTCGTGCAGTTGCTCCAGCGCCTGCTCCGGCTTGTTGGCCAGACCGAATGGACCGTCCAGGGCGACACTGGCGCTGACACCTTCCTCGCTGGTGGCCGTCAGCTCCAGGCGATCCTCACGCAGGCGAGCGACCCAGGCAACACCCACCCGGCGCTCGGCGGAGGTCTTGAGCAGGGCCTGCTGCCAGTTGTGGTCGAGGTTGCGGCTCAGCGGGTGATTCGGTCGCAACTGGTGCAACCCTTTCGGCATCTCATTGGGTTCCACACGATAGCGGTAGCGCTTTTCCCCGTCCTCTTCGAACTCGCCCTTCGGCTCGGCGATGTTGGTACGCCAGCCCACGACTTCACGCTTGACCAGCACATTGAGGCCGTCGCCGTTGGACAGTGGTTCGTGGGTGACCACCAGCAGATCGCGCTTGCCGACTTTCTCCACCACGCCCACCGGCAGACCGGTGAAGGTCGGTGTGTCGAAGGCGCCGATGTCGATCTTGCGGTCGCTGACGAAGTAGTCGGTGCTGCCACGGTGGAAGGTTTTGTCCGGATCGGGCACGAAGAAGTGCGCGGTGCGGCCGCTGGACGCGCGGGCCAGATCCGGGCGGTCTTCGAGGACGTCGTCCAGGCGCTGGCGATACCAGGCTGTGATGTTCTTCACATAGCCCATGTCTTTGTAGCGACCCTCGATCTTGAACGAGCGCACGCCGGCTTCCACCAGCGCGCGGATGTTGGCGCTCTGGTTGTTGTCCTTCATCGACAGCAAGTGTTTTTCGTAAGCGATTACACCGCCTTTTTCGTCCTTGAGGGTGTACGGCAAGCGGCAAGCCTGGGAGCAGTCGCCACGGTTGGCGCTCCGACCGGTCTGCGCATGGGAAATATTGCACTGGCCGGAGAACGCCACGCACAGCGCGCCGTGGATGAAGAATTCGATCGCCGCATCGGTTTCGTCGGCGATGGCGCGGATCTCCTGGAGGTTCAGCTCGCGGGCCAGTACCAATTGGGAGAAGCCAGCCTGGTCGAGGAACTTCGCCCGCGCCAGGGTGCGGATGTCGGTCTGGGTGCTGGCGTGCAACTCGATCGGCGGGATGTCCAGCTCCATCACGCCCAGGTCCTGGACGATCAGCGCGTCGACGCCGGCGTCGTACAACTGGTGGATCAGCTTGCGGGCTGGCTCCAACTCGTTGTCGTGCAGGATCGTGTTGATGGTGGTGAAGACCCGGGCGTGGTAGCGACGGGCGAATTCCACCAATTGGGCGATATCGCTCACCTCGTTACAGGCGTTGTGGCGGGCACCGAAACTCGGGCCCCCGATGTACACGGCATCGGCGCCATGCAGGATGGCCTCGCGGGCGATGGCCACGTCGCGGGCGGGGCTGAGCAGTTCCAGGTGATGTTTGGGCAGGGACATGTTTTTTAGTCTGGCTTGTCACGGTCAAGGTGCGCATTGTAGCGGCGAAATGTTTGATCGGCACCCGTATGCTGCCCGATGGCGACTGCTTACTGAGCAGGGCTGCCGGATAAAGCCGCTGCCAACGGGACTTTTTTGGCAAAAAAAATGGACCTCTTTTCAGAGGTCCATTTTTTATTTCTGGATCAGTCCGGGTTGCGCTGGAGCTGCTTGCTTCAGCGCAACGATTGCTCAGTTCTTCACCGTTTCCTCAAGAGAGAAGCGCCCCAGTGGATTCTGCTGGAAGTTTTCGATGTTCTTGCGCGAAATGTTGATGTAAGGGCTGTAGTAAAGGTCGATCCAGTTGACGTCATTTTTGGCGATCTTCTGCAGGTCGACGTACATCTGTTCACGCTTGGCCGGGGCCGCTTCAATGCGGGCAGCCGATACCAGATCCTTGACCTTGTCGTTCTTGTAGCGGGTCATGTAGTTCATGTTGGTGTCGTGGCCCAGAACGAACGTGGTCTTCTGGTCCGGGTCGAGGATGTCGTTTGTCCAGTACATCACGGACAGGTCGTAGTCACCGTCGACCAGCATCTGCCAGCTCTGGGTGGGGTCAACCTTTTGCAGGGTGGCGGTCACACCGACGGCCGCCAGTTGCTGTTGAACCAGCACGGCAATCTGCTCATCAGCTTCGTTACCGGCGTTGACCACGTAATTCAGCTTCATGCCCGCTGCGCCGGCATCGATCAGCATCTGCTTGGCTTTGGCCGGGTCGAATGGACGCTTCAAATTGTCGGCGTAGTGGTAAAGCGAGCCTTTGGGAATGTAGGAGTAAGCCTCCTGGCCATGGCCGAAGGTCACGGTATCGACCACCGATTTTTTGTTGATCGCCATGTCCAGTGCCTGACGTACTTCAGGCTTGCTCAGCAGACCGTGCTCATGGTTGATCAGCAGGTGATCTTCCCGAGTGGAAGGGTCGGAGTGGATGGTCAGGTTGGGATCCTTGCGCAGCGCATCGACTCGCGAAAACGGTACGAAGATCGCTGAGTCCAGTTCGCCTGCCTGCACCTTGAGCATCCGGGTATTGTCGTCTGGAATGGAAATCCACTCCACGCCATCCAGGCTGACCTTGTCGGCCTGCCAGAAATTCGGGTTCTTCTCCAGCTTCACGCGGTCGCCACGCAGCCATTCCTTGACAAAAAATGCCCCTGACACCACTGGCTCCTGAGCATAGGCATCTTCACCCATGCGGGTCATGGCCTTCTGCGAAAGCACCGACACGGTTGGCGAGGCCAGTTGCGAGAGGAACGGTACCGACGGGGTAGTCAGGGTAACGACCAGGGTCTGTGGATCGGCCGCTTTCGCCGTGTCGATCAGTTTGTAGGCATCGCTCCACAGCGAAGCCTTGTTATCACGAGTGCGCAACAGACTGAATGCCGCATCATCGGCCGTGATCGGCGAGCCGTCGGAGAATTTCGCCGCACGCATTTTGAAGGTGTAGGTCAGACCATCGTCGGAGACTTTCCAGCTTTCAGCCAGGCCGGGTTCCATCTTGCTGCCGGCCTTGTCGACTCGGATCAGTGTGTCGTAGACATTGGAAAACACCCAGGTGTCGCGGTTTTGCGCACTTTTGATCGGGTCGAACGTGGTGCTTTCTTCGCGGCAACCGATGGTGAGTACACCCGCCGCCTGAGCAATGCCGCTGGCAAGGGTGCAAGCGGTCAATGTGGCTGCGGCGAGCAATTTCAAATGCCTGGATCTCATGGTCAAACTCCTTCTTGATGAGTACGTGGTTTTTTAAAACAGAGGCTCCTCGAGCACGCAGTCGTAACGGCGAGCGTCGAGTTGACGGGTAGGGGGCACCACCTGGCTACAAGTGGCACGAACGTAGCGACAGCGTGGGTGAAAGGCGCAACCGGATGGCAACTGCAAAGGGCTGGGCGGTTCACCAGGCAAAGGGTCGGTGGGTAGCGCCCGGGCCGGATCGATTTCTGGAATCGACTGGATCAGCGCGGCGGTATAGGGATGTCGCGGGGAGCGAAATACTTCTTCCACCGGTCCTTCTTCGACGATCTTGCCCAGGTACATCACCGCCACCCGATCACAGAGCCGGCGAACGATCGCCAGATCATGGGCAATGAACACAATCGCCAGGTTCATGCGCTGGCGCAGCTCCAGCAGCAGATTGATGATCTGCCCCTGGATGGACACGTCCAGCGCGGCCACGCATTCATCGGCGACGATCAGGCGCGGCTCCACGGCCAGCGCACGGGCGATCCCGACACGCTGGCATTGGCCGCCGCTCAAGGCGTGTGGTTTGCGCGAGGCCAATTCAGGGCGCAGACCGACCAGCGTCAGCAGTTCACCGACACGGGCCGCAATCAGCGATTCCGGCACCTTGCGTTGTACCCGGAGCACTTCTGCCAGGGTCTGGCCGATGCTCAGGCGTGGATTGAGGGCGGCGTAAGGGTCTTGGAAAACCATCGCCGTCTCATGACGCAGCCGCGTGATGTCGACTTTCCCGGCATGGGCCATGTCGATACCGTCGAACAGCACCTGCCCGGCGTAAATCTCGTTGAGGTGCAGGATCGCTCGCCCCAGGCTGCTTTTACCGCTGCCCGACTCGCCGACCAGCCCGAGCGTTTCACCCGCCGAGAGGGTCAGCGAGACGCCGTTGACCGCCGTCAGCCATTGCCGGTTCATGCCCATTAGACCAGTGCCCGGCGCGGCGAAGCGCACATGCAAATCCTTGACCTTGAGCAGGGTCATGAGTGGTCTCCGGCAGCCAAGGGGTAATGGCAAGCGATGCGGTGTCCATGGCTGACCGGCTGCAAACCCGGCATCAGTGTTGTGCATCGGTTGCCGATTTGCTGGCAACGCGGATTGAAGCGGCAACCCTGGGGCAGGGCGTCGAGCAGGGGCGGTTGCCCGGCGATGGTGTTGAGCAATGCGTGACCGTGACTGGTGGCCGGCTGACAGTCGATCAACCCCGCGGTGTAAGGGTGGCGCGGATGGGCCAGCACCTCGTGCTTGTTGCCGTGCTCGCACAAGCGTCCGGCGTACATCACCGCAATCGAGTCGCAGGTCTGCGCAACGACCCCCAGGTCATGGGTGATCATGATGATCGACAGGCCACGCTGGTCGCGCAGATCGAGCAATAGGCGCAGGATCTGCGCTTGCACCGTGACGTCGAGGGCGGTGGTCGGTTCGTCGGCGATCAGCACGTTCGGGTTGCAACCCAGTGCCACGGCGATCATCGCTCGCTGGCGCATGCCGCCGGAAAATTCGTGAGGGTAACTGTCAACTCGCCGCTGCGGATCGGGAATGCCCACTTGCCGGAGTACGTCGATGGCCTGGGCGCGGGCTTCGCGCCTGCTGGCGCCTTGGTGCAGACGAATACCTTCGCCAATCTGCTCGCCGATGCGCATCAACGGGTCGAGATGGCTGCTGGGGTTCTGGAAAATCATCCCCAATTGACGCCCACGCATGCGGCGCATGCCGGCCTCGTCCAGGTGCAACAGATTTTCCCCGGCCAGTTGCACGGCTGTGCCTTCGACACGCAGGTTCGGCGACGGCAACAGTCTCATTAAACCGCGACAAGCCAGGGTCTTGCCGGAGCCGCTTTCTCCCACCAGTCCGAGCACTTCACCCTCGGCCAGGTCAAAGGACAAACGATCCACCAGCGTCACCTCGTGCTCACCCTTACGGACGATAACGCTGAGCTCTTCGACCTTCAGCACAGGCGCACTCACGAGCGTTCACCCAAGTGTTCGGCAACAGCGTCGGCCAACAGGCTGAAGCCCATGGCCAGGGTGACGATCGCCAATCCCGGGAAGGTGCAGATCCACCAGGCGGAAGTAATGAAACTCTGGCCTTCGGCGACCATCGTGCCCCACTCGGCAGTCGGTGGTTGAACCCCGAGGCCGAGGTAACTGACCGCTGCGCCGTTGAGCAATACCAGCACCGCATCGGACATGGAAAACACGATCGAACCGAACATCGCGTTCGGCAGCAGGTGCCTGAACAGAATGCGCCCATGACCGAAGCCGAGGCTTTTGGCGGCCAGGGCAAAATCGCTTTCCTTGAGTATCAGGATCTGCGAGCGGATCAATCGTGCGTAGGACACCCAGCCCACCAGTGCCATGGCGATATAGAAACTCATCAGGCCGGGACCGAGGATCGCCATGATCGCCAGCATCAACACCAGGAACGGGAAGGCCAGGATGATATCGATCAGGCGCATACAGAACGTGTCGAAACGCCCGCCGATGTAGCCGGACAAAGCCCCGACACACGTGCCGATCAGAAACGGGAAAATCACCCCGATGACCGCCAGTTGCAAGTCGATGCGGGCTGACCAGATCACTCGAGACAAAACGTCGCGGCCAAAATTGTCAGTGCCGAACGGGTGGGCCAGATGGGGCGCCACCAAGCGAATATCAGTGTTCTGGGCGATTGGATCGAAGGGTGCGATCCAGGGCGCGAAGATCGCCAGCACCAGCCAACCGAACAGGATTGTCAGGCCCAATCCCATTGCCAATCGAGGGTTGCGCAAACCCAGGCGCAGGTTCAGTCGGGGGACCGTCGTTGCCTGGCTGCTCATCGGATTTTCACGCGTGGATCGATGGCGACTGTCACCACATCGGCGAGAAAGTTTACCGCCACAGTGGCGCAGGCCAGCACCATCGCCACGCCCTGGACCACCATATAGTCACGGGTGAAGATGCCTCGGACCAATAACTGGCCGATCCCGGGAATGGCGAACAGACTCTCGATGACCACCGTGCCGCTGATCAGCCAGCCGATGTTCACCGCCAGCAGGTTGACGGCGGGTACGAGGGAGTTGGGCAGTACATGGCGACGAAACACCACGTTTTCGGGCAGGCCGCGAGCCCGGGCTGCAGTGACATGGTCGGCTTGCAACTCCATCAGCATGCTTGCCCTCAGGTTACGTATCAATACCGCCGATAACGCCAGGGCAATGGTCAGGCAGGGCAGGACCATGTGGTGCAGTTTGTCCGGCCAGGAACGGCCGTAGCCGGAAACCGGAAACCAGCCCAGTTGTACGCTGAATAGCAGGATCAACATGATCCCCAGCCAAAATGCCGGCATGCCGAGGCCGGCGGTGGTGAACAGGCGGATCAGGTTGTCGCCCCAACCGCCCTTGTTACGGGCCGCAACGGTGGCCAGCGGCACCGCGATCAACATGGCCAGCAGCACGCTGCCAAGCACCAGAAACAACGTGGGCTCGATGCGTGTGCTGATCAGCTTCAAGGCGTCGACCTTGTACAGCAATGACTGGCCGAGGTCGCCGTTGAACAGGTTTTTCAGGAAGTAGAAGTACTGCATCCACAGTGGCTGATCGAGGCCGAACTGAGCGCGCACCCTGAGCAGCCCCTCTGGCGTGCTGCGCGAGCCGAGGAGGGCGCGCGCCGGGTCGCCGGGAATCGAGCGCACCAGCACAAACGTGATGAGACTGATGCCGAACAGCACCGGCAGCAGCTGCAGGGGGCGTGACAGGATGAAACGGTAACGCGACAGATTCATCGACTAACCTCGGTGCCGCTGGAGGAAATCCAGTAACACCGGAAAGTAGGCGTGAGGTTCTTCGTAGAAAGGCATGTGGCTGCTGTTGGGGAACACATGCAGTGCCGCATCCTTGAGCGCCATTTTCATGCGCATGGCGCAGGCCGGCGTCAGTTCGTCGTGCTGGCCGGTGGTAATCAATACCGGCATGGTGAAGTCGGCCATTTCCTGGAGACGGTTCCAGTTTTTCAGGTTGCCGACGTAGAGAAACTCGTTTGGTCCCTGCATGGTTGTGTAGGGCCCCATGTTCCAGTCGCCCAGAGAGCGCGTGACCGGTGCCGGCCACTCGTCCAGGCGGCAGACGTGGCGATAGTTGAGGAGGGTGATTGCCGCTTGGTATTGAGGGTGATCGAGGGTGCCCATGGCTTCATGGCGCTGCATCATGGCCACGGTTTCGCTGCCAAGCGCACCCCGCAGACGCTCCAGTTCCTGAGACAGGTGCGGGATATCGCCTACGGTATTTTCCAGAATCAGGGTTTTGAGTGCATGAGGGTGGTAAATGGCATATTCGATCGCCAGCCAGCCGCCCCAGGAGTGCCCCAGCAAATGCACCCGGCCCAGGTCGAGGGCCTGCCGGACGGTTTCCACCTCAGCGACATAACGGGAAATATCCCACAGGGATGGGTCTTGAGGTCTGTCAGACGCGCCGGTGCCGAGTTGGTCAAAGGCGACCACGCGCAACCCCTTGTCCTTGAGCCAGCCATGGGCGTCACGCAGATAATCGCAGGGAAGCCCCGGGCCTCCATTGAGGCACAGCAGGACCTCATCGCCCTCGCCAAAGCTATAAACCACCAGATTGTGGCCATCGACCTCGACGTTATAGTGCTGGTCCGGCTCGATTTCACGCCACATCGCAATTCTCCCTTTATGATGCTGACCGGTTCGGAGGCTAACTAAATGGCCTACCTTACTGAGTAAGTCTTACGCCCAAAAGCTAGTATTTCTAATAGGTTTTGTCTGGCAGTCCCTCGCCGAGGCGTGGCATTCTACGTGCTGAATTTCAGGATTGAAATTAATTAGGGAGGGCAATGGATGCAGACGAAGCTATCAGACCTCAATCCCCGTCTGTTGTCGGGCAAGAGCCTGGATGAGCAGATGGACAACGCCTTGCTGTTGGCCCAGGAGCTGGGCTTCGATGCGTTGGTGTACGATTACAGCCCGGTGCCGCTGGACCATGAAGGCAAGTTGATCACGCCCTCGGTGCTCAAACTGCGCAACACACCCGCCGATTGGCATACGCGTTGGTGTGCGGAGGGTTACTACCAGATCGATCCTGTCCAGCAGGTAGCACTCAATCGTGTTTCACCCTTTGTCTGGTCCTATAAACCCGGAACTGACACCCTGCTGGAGCCGGTCATCAGTCAGTGCCATGCGCCAGTGGTGAATTATCTGGAAGACGCGCAGATGACCTGTGGTGTGTCGGTCCCGATTCATCTGCCCAGAGGCGGCTTTGCCTCCTTGACCGGGCTGCGTACCAGCAGCAGCAGTGTCTTGTGCGATGCCCGGCGGACCCTCGCCGATTTCAGCCTGATTTCCCATGCCTTGCAGGAAGCGGCCTATCCGTTGCTTGGCAAGGAGGCTCATACGCCTCCCATTTATCTGACCAAACGTGAACGCGAATGCCTTAAATGGGCGGCGGAGGGGCTGACCGCCGCCGAGATCGCCAACCAACTGAATCGTTCATTGGCCACCATCAGCCTCCATCTGACCTCGGCCATGCATAAACTCGGGGCCAAGAATCGGGTCCAGGCCGTGGTTCGGGCCACCCACTATCGATTGCTCGATAGCTGAAACAGGGCAAAAACCTATCTGTTTCTCTAGTTATTTTGAAGCTCTGATCCCGCTATCGTGTGCCGTACGGTTTTTCAGGGGCGGCACAAAGAAATGGAATCTATCGGAACTCGCGAAGGCTTCGCACCTTTTGGTCTCTATCAGACCTGGTATCGCGTCACAGGTCACTTTGACGGCAAAACCACGCCGCTGGTGATTTTGCATGGCGGCCCGGGCTGCACGCATGATTACGTCGATGCCTATAAGGACATCGCCGCGAGTGGGCGGGCGGTGGTGCATTACGATCAACTGGGTAATGGTCGCTCGACCCACCTGCCGGAAAAAGACACCTCGTTCTGGAACGTAGCGCTGTTTCTCGAGGAGCTGGACAACCTGCTGGATCATCTCGGTATCAGCGACAATTACGCACTCCTGGGGCAATCCTGGGGCGGCATGCTCGCCAGTGAACACGCGGTACGGCGACCTGTGGGGCTACGGGCCTTGATCCTCGCTAATTCCCCCTCGGACATGCGCGTCTGGGTTCAGGAAGCCAACCGTTTACGTCAACTGCTGCCTGCCGGTGTCCATGAAACTTTGCTTGAGTACGAACGGGCAGGGGATTTTCAAGCGGTCGCCTATCAGGACGCTTCGAGGGTTTTCTATGACAACCATGTGTGTCGCGTCATTCCCTGGCCCGAAGAAGTCGCGCGTACGTTTGCCCAGGTCGATGCCGATCCCACCGTTTACCATGCCATGAGCGGGCCGACGGAATTTCATGTGATAGGCAGCCTGAAAGACTGGACCATCGTCGACCGCTTGCCGCACGTCAACGTGCCGACGCTGGTGATCTCAGGTCGCTACGATGAAGCAACACCGACGGTGGTCAGACCCTTTCTGCAGCAGATCCCGAATGTTCGTTGGGCGTTGTTCGAGAACTCCAGCCATATGCCCCATGTCGAGGAGCGGGTCGGCTGCATGGGAACGGTGGTGAGTTTCCTGGATGAGTGCTTGAGCGGGGCGATGGCTGGCGATCGCAAGCTTGAAGAGCTCCCACTCTGACCCGTGACTTTCCTGCCTCGGGGCCACCTGACGAGCACACCTCGACCGTTGGATTCCGCGTCGAGGTTGAAGGGGATGTGCCTTTAGGCCTCCAGCGACTCGCCGCCATTGGCTGCCAGCCAGTCAATCCAGGCTTGTTTCGTTTTCACGCCGCCGGCATTTGCTGGCGGTGATAGAGGAACTCGAGGACCGTCGTGCGATAGCGGTGGTACTCGGGGTCGTTGGCCAGCACCAGGCGATTGCGCGGTTTTGCCAGGCCAACGCTAAGGATCTCACCGACGGTGGCCGCCGGCCCGTTGGTCATCATCACGATGCGGTCGGAGAGCAACACGGCCTCATCGACATCATGGGTGACCATTACCACGGTGCTCTGAGTGGCGGCAACGATACGCAGCAGCTCGTCCTGAAGGTGCGCGCGGGTGAGGGCGTCGAGCGCGCCGAAGGGTTCGTCCATCAGCAGTATTTTCGGCTCCATGGCCAGCGCCCGGGCGATGCCGACACGCTGCTTCATGCCCCCGGAAATCTCGCTGGGGTGCTTGTGCATGGCATGCTCAAGACCGACCATTGCCAGCGCCGCCTCGGTACGCGTCTTCAGCGCGGCCTTGTTTTCGCGTTTGCCGAATACCTTTTCCACGGCCAGGTGCACGTTACCGAAGCAAGTCAGCCAGGGCAGCAGGCTGTGGTTTTGAAACACCACTGCGCGCTCAGGGCCGGGACCGTCGATCTCGCGACCGTTGCATATCAAGCCGCCGCCATTGGCTTCAAGCAGACCGGCGATCAGGTTCAGCACGGTGGATTTGCCACAGCCTGAATGGCCGATCAACGAGACGAACTCGCCACGAGCGATACTCAGGTTGACGTTGCTGAGGGCCTGGAAGCGGCCTTTTTTGGTGTCGAAGTGCTTGCTGACCTGGGTCAGCTCGACGAATTTAGTCATCTCGGTTCTCCTGCATCGGGTAGCGCCAGGTGCGGGCAACCCAAACACCCGCGCGGGCGTCGGTTCAGTTGGTGTAGTCGAAGCGTTTGGCGATCCACAACAGGCCCTGCTCGAGCAGCAGGCCGACCAGACCGACGATGATGATGGCGATGAGAATGTGCTCGACATTGAGGTTGTTCCATTCGTCCCACACCCAGAAGCCAAGACCGACACCGCCGGTGAGCATTTCTGCGGCGACGATCACCAGCCACGCCACGCCAATGGACAAGCGAATACCGGTCATCAGATGTGGCAGCACCGAAGGAAACAGGATGTGGGTGAACACCTTCCACTCGCTGAGCTTGAGCACCCGAGCGACGTTCAGATAGTCCTGCGGCACGCTGGCGACCCCCGCGGCGGTGTTGAGAATGATCGGCCAGATCGAGCTGATGAAAATCACCCAGATCGATGCCGGGCCGGCGGCCTTGAACACCAGCAGGCCGATCGGCAACCACGCCAGTGGCGAGACCGGACGTAGCAGGCTGATGATTGGCGCGAACATGCCGCCGAGGAAGGCGAAGCGGCCGATGGCGAAGCCCAGCGGAATACCGAGCAGGGCGGCGAGGCCGAAGCCGATGCCGACCCGGCCAAGAGAGGCCAGTACGTTCCAGCCGATGCCCATGTCGTTCGGACCGTTGTCGTAGAAGGGGGCGCTGAACAGTTCCAGGGCTGAATACCACGTAGCGAGCGGACCGGGCAGGCCCTCACTGCGTGCGGCTATAAACGCCCAGACGGCGAGAAACAGGGCGATACCCAATACTGGGGCAATGCCATCCCTGGCGCGTTGACGCAACCCGCTCAGGAGGGGAGAGCGACGCTCTGGCTGGGTACTCGCCGTAGTGGTGGGCGGCGCTGGCAACTTGAGGGGTGCGTTCATGGCGGGTTACTCCGGTCAGGCTTTGATGGTGAAGGAGTTGGCATAGGCGGCCGGATTGGAGCCGTCCCAGACCTTGCCGTCGATCAGGGTGCTACTGCGCAGCGGACTGCCCGGCACAGTCAGGCCAAGCTGGCTGGCGGCTTCGCCGTAGAGCTTTGTCTGATTGATAGACTTGGCCACACCGGCGTAGTCCACATCCTCCTTGAGCAGGCCCCAGCGACGGAACTGAGTGAGGAACCACATACCGTCCGACAGGTACGGATAGTTGACGCTGCCATCCTTGCAGAAGGACATCGCATGCTCGTCCGTCCATTGCTTACCTAACCCGTCGTCGTAGTGGCCGAGGAAGCGTTGTTCGATCACTTCGACGGGCGCATTCACGTAGGCCTTGCCGGCGATCAGTTGGGCGGTGCTTTTCTTGTTCTCTACGCTGGCCTCGATGAACCGGCTGGCGTCGAGCACCGCCATGGTCAGCGCCCGGGCGGTGTTGGGGTATTGCTCGACGAAGGCACGGGTGGTGCCAAGGATTTTCTCCGGGTGATCGGGCCAGAGTTTCTGGGTGGTAAGGGCGGTGAAGCCGATGTTGTCGGCGATCGCCCGGGCTCCCCAAGGCTCGCCGACACAGAAGCCGTCCATGTTACCCACGCGCATGTTGGCAACCATCTGTGGCGGTGGCACCACGATGGTCTTCACATCGGTCAGCGGGTTGATGCCGAGGCTGGCAAGCCAGTAATTGAGCCACATGGCATGGGTGCCGGTGGGGAACGTCTGGGCGAAGGTCAGTGGCGTGCCACCTTGCTTGACCTTGGCGGCCAGTTGCTCGCCATTGGTCACGCCCGCTTGCTGCAGCTGGTTGGAGAGAGTGATCGCCTGGCCGTTCTGGTTCAGTCCCATGAGCATGGCCATATCTTTCTGCGGCCCGCCGATGCCCAGTTGCACGCCATAGATCAGGCCGTAGAGCACATGGGCAGCATCCAGTTCGCCGTTGAGCAGTTTGTCGCGCACGCCGGCCCAGGACGCCTCTTTACTCGGCGTGATGGTGAGGCCGTATTTTTCGCCGAAACCCTGGGTTGCCGCCACTACGACTGACGCGCAGTCGGTGAGGGGAATGAAACCGACCTTCAGCGCAGCTTTCTCCGGCGCGTCGCTGCCGGCAGCCCAGACCGCGCTGCGCAGAAAGCCCGGCACGACGACATCGAGGGCGGCGATCCCGGCGACGGTGCCGGCCGTCACCAGGGATTGCTTCAGGAAGGTGCGCCGGCCGGGGTGTACCGGATGTTGCGAGTCACGCTCATCAGTCATAACCACATCCTTTTTTTAGGGGCAAAAAAAAACGGCGCGCGCCAGGCACCCTCGATAGAGGGACCTGACGGACGCCGTTGTCCGGAAAGTGCAGCACGCCGCCATTGGCGTGCCGCATGAGTCTGTTAGTCAGTAGTAGCAAAGGGCTTGCCAAGTTTATGTCCGAGTTTTTTTATGCAAAAAAAATCAATTGGTACAAAGGCTTGAAGTGGTTTTGTGATGTTTTCTAAAAAGATATCGAAGGGGGCGTAGAGCCGGGGGAGAGCGAAGCACTGATCGCTTTTTGGGCAGCTTGGGTGCGAGGTGAACTAAAACAGCTCTCCTGCGCACCGTTGCGTAGTCGAATGGAGGTAAGCCTTAGCCCAGATCCCGGCGGATGGCGTCGAGGCGTTCGTCGAGCAATGGGGTGAGCAGGGCGTAGCACTGCGCCGGGGAGATGGACACTGTCGTTGTACCGATCAGGCCGCGTTGCAGTCGTTCCAGAGCGTTGTGCAGCGAGCGGGGGGCATGCCTGAGCAAGCGCTCGTGCAGGTACTGTAATTGAACAAGCATTTGCAGTGGGCAACTCTGATGGGCGGCGGCGCGCACCGACAGGCCGCGCAGCCGCCCCAGGTCTTCCAGCTCCCAACAGCGCTCGGCGATGCTCGGAGGCTGCAGATTAAGCGCGCAGCGCCGCAGTTCGAGGTTCTGGATGGCGCCGAGCAGGTCTTGCAGCAACCGGCAATGGCCCTCGAAATCCGCTGGCTCGCGACGTAACGTGTTCCAGGCCTGGCACTGTGCGCTATACGGCCATTCTTTCCAGCGTTGGTCGAGCGAATGACCCAGTGCCTGGCAACGCTGTTGTGCCTCGCGGGTGGTCTGCCCGCCGAGACCGCGATGCTGCTGCAGGCCTTGCAACAGGTCGAGACCCAGCAAAAGCATCTGTCTGAGTCCCGCGTCGTTTTGTGGCAGACGGGGTCGTCGGGATTGCCCACCATCGAGTGCGGCGGCGAATTGTAGGTTCATGGGCGGTTTCCGACGGTGAGCTGGTTGAGATAATGGGTCAGGTCGTGCAGCGCATGGGTCCGCGTACGCTGCTCTTGCACCGCGGCATTGACCTGTTGCAACTGTTCGCTGAGGGCATGATTGGCATGCTGGTGTTCGCTGAGCGCCTGTTGCATGGCGCCGAGGTGTTGCAGATTGATCTGACTATGTTGAGCCAGGTCGTCGAGGTTGGCGGCGAGTTGCTCGCTCTGTTGGCTACCGGCTGCCAGCAGGTCGCGGTGTTCCTTGACCTCGCCATCCACTTGGCGCACGGCCATGGCGATCGCGGTCGCGGCTGTGGTGATTTCATGGGTAGCCCGGTCCGTGGCTTGGGCCAGGCTGCGGACCTCATCGGCGACCACTGCGAAACCGCGACCGTGCTCGCCGGCACGGGCCGCTTCGATGGAGGCATTGAGTGCCAACAACTGGGTCTGTTTGGCCAGTGCCTGAATGCTGTTGACGGTGCTTTCTACTGCGCTAGTGCGCTGCAGCAATGCTTCCACGGCGTGTGCGGTATTGCCCAGGCTGTGCTGAATGGCGCGCATGCTGTCGCCCACTGAGCGCGCCTCCAGACAACCGGTTTCGCTCATGGCATGGGCGTTGGCGAAGGCTGCCAGCGCGCCCTGGGCCAAGGCATCAATGCTGTGTAAGGTCTGATCGATTTGCTCGCTGGCGGCGGCGATCATGGCGATTCGTTGGCTCTGATCCTCACCTTGGTCGCGGGCCTGTTGAGACATTTGCTCCAGCGCACGACTGGCGAACTGTACTTCGCTGCGCAAGCGCTCGTTGTTGCGCAGTTGCATGCTGGCGGCCACCAGTAGCGTCGCTGGGTCGGCATCCCGGGAGCTGCGCAGCAGTTGTGCAAGTTCAGTGTCCCAGAATATCTGTAGATGGCGTTGATGACGCTCACGAAGATGCCACGCGCACCCCAGATAGAGGACGCCAGGTAACAGGGTCAGTGCGCTTGCTGGCTGTTCGGCCAGTGCGAGACCGCAGGCCCCGAGGGCCAACCCGAGTGGTAACCAGAGGCCGATCCTGCTGCGTTCAAGCAGGGCCATGCCAGGGTCGAACAATGACCGCAGTGCAATGCCACCAGGGCGTGACTTGCCAACACCGCCGTGTGCAGGCGCGATGGCGTGACCCTGGGGGAGCATTCCTTGAGCAGGCATGAGGATTTCCTTTTATGCCGGGGTGAAAGCAAAAAACGGCGCACGCCCACCTGTCGCAATGCGCAGGGGAGCGGACGCCGTTGTCCGTGATGTTTGCGAAGCCATCGTCGTTGATGGCTCAAGCCTGATCAGACCTAAGCAAGTTGTTTGCCAGCCGTGCCATCGACAACTTGTCAGCCTGTCGCTCGCGCAGTGGGAGGGGTTTCATTCGATGGCTATAGGGCTGCGAAGGTAGAAAACGCGATCAACGCACCAGTCGCGGGAATTGCCGAGCCGCAGTGCTCTGTTCTGGTTCGCGCAGGGCGTTACAGCATGTTGGTCAGAAAGGCCGATCCGGGATCCCTGACAGGTCAGATTTCGTCGTCTCCCTCAGCCGAAACTGTGACTCATGTATTGAGTTCTGCGCAGAGAAGAGATGGACAGGGTATTCAGCCATGATTAATCGCAAGTGCTCGATAGCTTCCAGGTATTTAAGATCGGCCTGCCGTCTTTTCCTCTGATACTGGGTGAACTTTTCCGCGTCCATGTGAGGCTGATCGAGAAGATCAAGGGCGGCGTGGCTCAAGTGATAGGCGTCGCTGAACAGTTGTTTGTTACGTTCAAGCGCCAGATTCAGGCAGGCAATCGCTTGATCGGAAGTCATCGTACCGTTCATTGCTGCGACCTCTTTTATGGGGGTGTTCCTGGAATTTGGGTAATGCCTGGCTCCGGTGAAAAGCGGTTGGGGCCTTTCAAGAAAACCGGTCGAGTTGCGACTATCTACCGCGACGCCACACCTTGAGGTAGTCCACGCTGAAGGTGGAGGGCAGATCGGCGTCGTCGACTACGCCGAACCACTGCCACATGGCCTCGCTGTCAAAGAGGATATGCATGGGGAAGAACCAGTGGGTGTTCTTTGCCTCGCGCACCAGTACGCCGTCGACGTACCAGCGCAATGTGTCGGGCTGCCAGTCAAAACCGTAGACATGGAAGGCACTGGCCAGCCGCCATGGGCTGATCCAGCTGCTGCCATCGCTCAAATGCTCGGTACTGTGCGGCGTGGCCCAAACGTGGGCGTTCATGTTGTACCGACGGTCGAAGGAGGCGTTTTTGGTTTTGCCACCGATTTCGAAAATATCGATTTCCGTGGCATTGTCGGCAAGCCCCGTAAACGCGAGCCAGAAGGCGCTGGAGCCGGCCGAGTCCATCGGTTTGGCGCGGGCTTCGTAGTAGCCGTAAAAACTGCGCTCGATCGTTCGCACCATCGCCGAGCTGTAACCTTCAAAGCCGAGTCTTACGTACTTTTGCGGCAAGGTTTGCTTGCGGAAAACGATGTTCAGATGGCCGTCGCTCAGGTAAGCGTTGTCCGGCATGAACAGCGCCGGCTTGCGCCCGAGCGAGTCGGTGCCGGTGGCATTGTTGACGTGCCAGCGACTGGCGTTAAGGGTCGCGTCATCGAAGTCGTCGGAGAATCGTGTGTCCAGCATCCACTGGCCGGCATTGCCCTGATCGGACAGCGGCAGTTTGGCGTTGGCCAGTTCCGGTACCGTTCCCAACGGGCCGACGCGGGTCCAGGAACTGGCAGCCTTGGGGAGGGCGACGGACCACTTGTTTGCCAAATACTGAAACACGCGCTGCCGTTCCTCCAGGGAGGCCAGGTGCCGGTCGTACATCAGTATTTCGGCGATGTCGCCGCGCAAATGTTCGACGCTGCCGACTACGTTGCGCCCCACCGCATACGGGCCGATGGGCACGTCGTTGAGTTCCAGGACGAAAAGGGTCGGATCGTAGGCGGTGCGTTGTTGCACGCTGATCGCGAAGTTCGGCGGCACGTTGTCGTTATCGGCGATTATCGGGCGCGAACTGAACAGTCGCTGCCAGGTCTCGCCGCCGCTTTGCTCGTTTAGTCTGCGTGACACGATCAATAGGGTAACAGGGCCTTTTGCCGTACGAATGGCCTTGCCAAGGAAGGCTGAAGTACCACTCAAGCGCACCACCGGATGGCCATTCATGGCGTTCTCCACACGCTGCGGGAGTGCGGCGCCTGCGCCATTGTCTACGGCAACGTCATTGGCTTGGCCGGACTTGTCGTGCCACCGCAGGAGGTGGTTCTGGGCATCGAGGGTCATTGTCGACGCGTCGGCGGCGTCGAGCCACAGCACCAAGCCGTTGGCCAGCGGCGGGGGAGTGCCACCCGACGCGTTGCAAACGATCGATAGCAGGGTCGCCAAAACAATGAACCTGCTCATATCCATTGCTTCAACGCAGTCGATGCCGCCAATCCGGGTTGGGAGTGGTACCCATACGGATTACACAATTGCCATCGCCAAGTGTCGATGATCATTTGCATCAGGTCGCGCTGTGCGTACCAGCCTAGATCACGCCCGGCCTTGGTGGGGTCGGCCCAGCACTCGGCGATATCGCCATCGCGGCGCGGTGCGAACCGGAAGGGGATGGTAATACCGGTAATGTTTTCGAAGCTGTGGATGATCTGCAGCACGCTATGGCCAATGCCTGTTCCCAGGTTCCAGACGTGGATGCCGTTTGTGTTCTGCAACGCCCGCAACGCTTTGAGATGGCCATCGGCAACATCGAGCACATGGACGTAATCGCGCACGCACGTTCCGTCGACAGTGGGGTAGTCGCTGCCGTACACCATGAGTTCGGGCACTTGCCTCATCGCGACCCGTGTCAGGCAAGGCAGCAGGTTGTTGGGCCTGCCATTGGGGTTTTCTCCGATCAGCCCGCTTGCGTGAGCACCAATCGGGTTGAAGTAGCGCAACACCGCAATGCTCCATTGCGGATCGGACAGGCACAGGTCGGTGAGCAACTCTTCGATCAGCAGCTTGGTGCGGCCGTAGGGATTGATCGGTTTGCCGGCGCCCATGTCTTCGATGAGCGGTATCTGCCGGGGGGCGCCATACACGGTGGCTGACGAGCTGAACACCAGTTTGAAGACCTCGAACCGGGCCATCGCATGGCAGAGGTTGAGCGTGCCAACCACGTTGTTGGCGTAATAATCCAGCGGCTTGCGAACGCTTTCCTCCACGGACTTGAGCCCGGCAAAGTGCACCACGGCATCGATGTCGTAGCGGCTGAAGATATCGTCGAGCAGGTGGCTATCGCGAATATCGCCTTCAATGAAATCGACTCGCTTGCGAGTCAGATACTCCAGGCGCGTGAGCGATTCGTGGCAGCTGTTACACAGGTTATCGAGGACCAACACCTGTCGACCGGCGTCAATCAGGGTCAGGGTGGTATGGGAGCCGATGTATCCGGCCCCGCCGGTAATCAACGTGGTTTTGTGCATGATGAGGCGTTCCTGTCACAAGGAAATTGCACGAGTCAGGAGAATGGGGTCCGGGAAGGGAAAAGGTTGTCGGAGGCGTCCTCTCAGCGGGTGGTGAAAACCGATTTGAATTCTTGCGGCCAGCGCGGATGCATCACGCTATACGCCACGGCATAACTCAGCGCGCCAACCACGATGCTGCAGATCAGGTGCAAGTAGCCCTGAACACCCAGGCGGGAAGAAACCATCAGGACGATCACTGCCATGACGAACGAAGCAATCACGCTGCGATAGTTGGTTTCGAAAAATCGCCGCCAGCCATAGCCGATTGCACTGTTTAACCCGCGGATTTGCAGTGGCGTGATGATCGCCATCCGGACCAGCAGGGCGAGGGCGGCGGCCATGCCGCCATAGAGGCTGCCGAAGCCATAGACCAGCGCCAGTGCCAATACGGTGGTTGCCACTTCGGCCTTGATGGTCAGGTGGCTGCAATTGACCGCGACCAGTGCGGTCGTGGCGTACATGGCGGTGTTACCGATGGCTGCCGTGCACGCAAGCACTTGCAGCAGCACAATGGCCTCGGTCCATTTGGCGCCGAAGATCAACAGGATCAGGTCGTGCGCCGTGAGTGCGATGCCGATGAACAGGGGCGTCAGCAGGAAGCAGCTGACGGCGGTCGAATCGCTGATGATCGCGCGCAACCGCGATGGATCGGCGCTGCGTCGGGCAAACACCGGCAGCGCATAGCTGATCAGGCCGTGATAGATCGCCGTGCGCGGCAGATCGATGATGCGCATCGCCATGTTGAACATGCCAACCGCGTTGGTGCCGGCCGTCATGCCCAGGATGACGGTGACCCCGCGCTGTAGCGTTTGCGAACTCAGCGCGTTGACGGCAACCGGTGCGCCAGCCCTCAACAGTTCGCGCAAGAGCGGGCCGTCAATGTAAAAGGCAATGCGGCGCGGGTCGGCGCGCATCAATACGATAATGGACACGAACTCCATGATCAGTGCCTGAGCAATGACCGCCCAGGCGCCCAATCCCCAGAGCGCGACAGCGATGCCGCCCACGCCACCGCACACTTTTCCCAGCAGCGTGCGCGAGGCCAGCATCCTGAAGTTGCCGCTACGGCGCATTTGCGCCACATAGACCCGCGCCATCATGGTGAACAGGATTTTGACCGAGGCCACCGCCGTCATCCATTGCAGCATCGGGTTAGGCGTGTACAGCATCGCCGCGCCCGAGATGACGACGATGGACGCCAGGCTGACGAGTACCGACGCCCAGAAGGCTGTGGCGATGTGTTTGTCTTCCAGCCGCTCGAGTCGTACCAGCGGGTCTTCCAGAACCGAGGAATACATCATGCCGATCAACTCGACGATGGCAATGATGACCGTGCCCACACCCAACTCTGTGGGCGACAGCAGCCTGGCATACGCGACAAAGGTAATCATCGACAGGAAAATCAGGCCGAATTTCTCGGTGAAAATCCAGATCAATTTAACCAGACGGTGATTGGCCATGGCGGATACCGGCTCAATGAGCGGTGGTTGACGCAACTGCCTTACGCAATGACTGGACGCATGCATAGAGCAAGCGCAAGGTCGGTTTGCCGCTCCTGAAGAACAGCGTTTGCCAGGAGTACTCCAGCATTCGCCGGTACACATCAATCACCTGGGCATGCTCGCCTCTGCGGGAAAACAGTTCGAGAAAGTCGGAGTGGCTGCCCAGAGCGAAATCGATCCGTTGCTGCTTGCTCAGCTGCGGCCCAAAGTGGGCGAGGAACGCTTCGATGAACCTGATCTTGTACGGGTAGTACCTTGTCGGTTGCGCGGTCATGTTGCCGCTGTTGACCATGCGCTGCAGCAGCACCTCTGGCACGGTGTGAACCTCCCAGTGTTCGGCGATCCGGGTCCACATGAAGCGGTCTTCGGAGTAACGCAGGCTGGCATTGAAGCCGCCGAGTTGCATGATCACGTCACGTCTGACCATCGCGGAGGACACGCCATTGAGGACGTTGGCGCGGATGAAATCGTCGAAATGCCTACCGTTTTTTTGCCGGTTTTCCAGTATTCGCGTACCGTCGCTGTAGTCGTTGTGCACGTAGCAATCTATCAGCGCCACCGGCCGCCCCTGACGACTCAGTTCGTCAAACAGTGCCAGTTGTTGCTCCAGCTTTTGCGGATACCATCTGTCATCGGCATCGAGAAACGCCACATAAGTCTCTTCAGTGTGCTGCAGTCCGTGGTTGCGGGCGCTGGCCTGGCCTTCGTTGGCTTGATGCAACAGCGTCAGGCGAAACGGCGCCGCGAAGTCCTTGACGCGTTGTGGTCCATCATCGGTGGAACCATCGTCGATGACGATGACGTGATCGGGCAGTCGGGTTTGCCCGGCCACGGACGCCAGTGTTTGCTCGATGCTGTCGGCGCCGTTGTACATCGGGATCACGACGCATACTGAATGGGGTGAAGGGGGGGCTTGGTCTGGCACGGTTATTTCTCCTTTTGTTACGCATTGGCTGAGTCGCGTGGTAATGCCTTGCCAGGCGGACGCTGACCCAGGGTTGGCCGTGACAACTCGGGGTATGTCGCGTGGTGGTGCCGGAATGAGAGGGCGAGGATGCAGAACACCAGAAACTCTGCGCAGCGGTAGTTGGGAACGACATACGCCACATAGTTGGTGAGCATGAACGATCCGATGATGACCATGGCGCTGGCGTGAAACCGCGCCGACTGATCCGACACCACGGCTCGGTAGTGTTTGATCAACGCCTCGATCAGCATCAGGATCAGTGCCGTCAGCTGGATGACACCGCCGTTGAGCAAGGTCTCCATGTAGCCGCTGTGGGCATTGCCGATGTAACCCCAGCGGTTGATGAATGTCTCGGCGTCCGGGCTGGACCAGAAAGCGCCGAAGCCGTAACCCTTGAGGAATTCGGCGTCGATCAGCGGTGTGAGCAAGTCCCAGATCAGCGTGCGGTCGGTGAGTGATGCGTCACGCCCCATCAGTTCCAGCAGCAGGGTGTAATTGCCGTATAGAAACAGGCAGATCAGCAAATAGATAATTGTCGTACCGAGGAATGCTGTCAGTGAGCGGTTGATGTGCAAGCGGATCAGCGTGAGGAAGTACCAATAGCTCACGGTGCCGGCAACAATCAGTGCGATTGCCGTGGCAGATTGGGCCAGTGCAATCGCGATCAGCGAGAACAGCGAGTAGATGATCGCCCAGGGATTGCGCTGACGGATCAGCGGCAGCAGTAACAGAATGGCGATCGCGTTGATTCGGGCAGCGGCATTTTTTTCCGGGAAAATTCCCTTGAACGCACCGTCACGAATGCCGCCATCAATGAAGACGATGTCGGGCCTTACCAGCGCGAATATCAAACCGAACAACGCTACTGCGCCGATGGTGCTGCCGAGCATGAAAGCGATTTTCTCGAGGCGGTAGTTGTAGGCGATGAAACCTGCAAAGAACACCACGCTGATCAGCGCCACAAACCGTTTGAAACTCAACATCGGGTCGTAGGACCAACTGATCGATACGGCCAGGCTGAGCATGAATATCAGCAGAAAGGCGTTGTGCCTGTAAAAGCTTTTGCTGATGAAGACCTTGTTGCGGATGAAGAAGAACAAAGGAACCAGCAGGGTGATCAGGCCGCAGATCTGGTTGACCACGTTGCCTTCGAGGTCTTTTTCGGCTGCGCCCAGATTCGACATATCAGCCAACCCGAAAAAAAATCCGATCACCTGGATATAGAACAGCACGCCGAACAATGTGAAAGCGTCGCGCAGGTTGGTGTACCTGACTTCCAGTTTGTTCATGATGATTGGCTCCCCAGGGGGGCGTTCTCAATTAGTTTCCCCGCCGCGTTATCGTGTTAGAACGGCATGGGTATCCACATATCTCTCGGGCTTTGGAGAGTTAGGGGCCTGGTGTTGTAGGAGCGAGGCTTGCCCGCGAAGGCTGCATGTCAGGCGGCTTGTTTTTTGATGGTGTACATATCCGTTTCTGCGGTAACGGCGGCTTAGGGTTTCGCTTTTACAGCGAGTCACTTTCGAAAAGCGCGAAAGTAACCAAAGCGCTCTTGCCCCGCCATTCGGTGCCTCGCCTAGGCTCGGCATGCCCTCACTCCGGCATTGCTCCGGGGGCCCGCCGCCATCGGCCATCCATGGCCGGGGGCGGCTACCG